>JBFMDG010000188.1:0-11026 GCA_040754135.1 Verrucomicrobiota bacterium | reverse complement strand
GATGGGCGTCATGTTCTACTTCGTCCTCATTCGGCCCCAGCAAAAAAAAGCCAAGGAACATGCCGCGCTCATGCAATCTTTGAAACCGGGAGATAAAATCGTGACCAATGGGGGGATTCTCGGCGTGGTGATTGCCGTGAAAGACAAAACCGTCTCCATCCGTTCCGCTGACGCCAAACTCGAAGTTTTGAAGAGTTCGGTGGTGGATATTGCCGAAAGAGCCGGCGGGAGCAGCGAATCGTAACCTTTCTTTTTCTTCATGAAGCGAAACCTCTTTTGGAAGTTCCTTTTTATTGTATTTATCGTCGGCTGGTCCCTCTACGAGCTTTACCCGCCTGCTCCGCGGCCGCTTCTCGATGAATTCGAACAGCGCGCCGAAAATGTGGATACCAATTTCACCGCGATTCTCACCAAGGCCCGTCAACTTGAGCAATCGCAGCCGGAGCGGAGCTATCTCAATTTGCGCGAGGCGATCAGCACGAACGACATCACGCGTTATTTCCCCATGGTGAAAATCGAGGCAGGGGAACGCGACCCGGCCCGGGTGATTCTTCACGACCTGCAACGGAGTTCCTCGGGGCAGATCAAGTTAGGGCTCGACCTTCAAGGCGGCACCTCGTTCCTGGTCGGCCTGGATACGAATCGCCTTGAACGCATCGAGGCCAAAGACCGCGCGCTCTCCCAGGCCATTGAAGTGTTGCGCAAACGCGTCGATCGCTTTGGCGTTTCCGAACCGCTCATTCAACCGGCTGGCGACAACAAGATCCTCATTCAGCTTCCCGGTCTTTCGGAAGCCCAAAAGGAGGACGCGCGCCAAACCATCCAAAGAGCCGCTTACCTCGAATTCCGCATGGTGCATCCTCGCAGCGAGGAACAAATCTCGAACGACCTGATCCCGCCCGGGTACGAGTTGTTGATGGAAACGCGCAAGGATTCCAAAACCGGCGCGGTGCAATCTTTCCCTTACATCGTTAAAAAGAAACCGGAACGCGGCCTCACCGGCAAATACGTCCGGCGCGCCGGCGTGGTCCCTGATCCGGTCACAGGCGAACCGAGAATCATCCTCGAATTCAACAATGAAGGCGCCCAGATTTTCGGACAGGTCACACGGGAAAATGTCGGCGAACGCCTCGGCATCGTTCTCGACGGTCAGTTGCAATCCGCCCCGCGCATTAACGAACCGATTCCCGGCGGCAGCGCCGAAATCAGCGGCAGTTACAGTTTCGCTGAAGCGTTCACACTCGCCAACGTGCTCGAAAATCCACTCGAAGCCCCCGTCCGCATCGAGCAGGAAATGAGCGTCGAACCTTCCCTCGGCAAAGATTCCATTCGCAGCGGCCTGACCGCCGCCCTCATCGGCACCATCGCCGTTGCTGCATTCATGCTCATTTATTATTTGTTCGGCGGGCTGATCGCCAACGTCGCGCTCATCCTCAACATCGTCATCCTGTTGGGCGTGATGTGTTCGGTGGATACGGTCCTGACCCTGCCCGGCATCGCCGGCATCGTGCTCACCATTGGCATGGCGGTGGACGCCAACGTGCTGATCTTCGAGCGTATTCGTGAGGAACTGGCCGCCGGCAAATCAATCCGCGGCGCGCTCACCGGCGGTTATGAAAAAGCTTTCGGCACGATTTTCGATTCGAACCTGACGACCTTGATCGCCTCGATCATCCTGATCTTCATGGGGACCGGTCCGGTCAAAGGATTCGGTGTCGCCCTTACCATCGGTGTGGCTGCGAGCATGTTTACCGCGTTGATTGTGACGCGCACGATATTTGAATGGTTGTTGAACAAGGGATGGCTCCGTTCGATGCGCATGTTGCAACTGATTCATGGGACCAAGTTTGATTTTCTGAGCTGGTCCAAACCGGCGTTTATTCTCTCCTGGTCGCTGGCCCTGATTGGCGCAGGGTACGGCGTCTGGCGCGGCAAGGAAGTCATGGGCGTCGATTTTGCGGGAGGCGACCAATTGCTGCTCAGCTTTCAACAAAAAGTCGAAGTGGGCCAGATCCGCGATACGGTGGCCAATCTCAAAATTGGCGAACCGCTCGTGCAATATCAGCGCGACCTTGGATCGGGCACGGAACTGTTGCAAGTGACCACCGCGTTTGAAACGAGCTCGAAAGTCAAACAGGCGCTCCAGGAAAAATTCCCCGATGCCAAATTCAAAGAAGCCGGCGTTTACAAGGTCGGACCAAGCGTGGGCCAGCAAATCCTGAAAACTGCGGTGGTGGCCGTGCTCCTCGCCCTGTTCGGTATTCTGGTTTACGTCGCTTTCCGTTACGAATTCTCCTTCGCCGTTGGCGCCGTAGTGGCCGTCATCCACGATATCATGATGACCCTGGGGTGGTTTTGTTTGAGCGGACGTGAATTCAGCGCGCCCATGGTCGCGGCCGTGCTGACCATCATCGGCTTTTCCATCAACGACACCATCGTGATCTTCGACCGGATCCGTGAGGATTTGAAGTTGGGGGTGCGCGGCACGTTCAAAGATGTGATGAATCAGGCGCTGAACCAGACGCTGAGCCGAACGATCATTACTTCCGGCACGGTGTTCCTTTCCACTGCGGCGCTTTATCTGTTTGGCGGACCGGTCATCAACGATTTTGCATTCACCTTCCTGGTCGGCATTCTGACGGGAACTTATTCGAGTATCTACATTGCCAGCGCCCTGGTGCTTTGGTGGCATAAAGGGGAACGGCCAAAAACGGCCGGCTCGCAAGTCGCCTTGAACGACACAGTCACTGCGCGGGTGTAATTCCCGTTCATGCTTGCTCAGGTTCAAATCACGTTCTGGCACTGGGCGGGATTCATTCTTGGCGTTCTCATTTTTGTGGGGCTCGACCTGTTCGTGTTCCACAAGGACGCGCGCTCGGTAAAGTTTAAGGAAGCGCTCGCCTGGACCAGCCTTTGTGTGGTCCTCGCCATGGCCTTTGGAGCTTGCCTGGTCCCGATGCGCGGACGGACAGAAGCCCTCGAATTCATCACCGGCTACATCATCGAGCTCTCCCTCTCGATGGACAATGTCTTTGTCATCGCCGTGATCTTCAGTTATTTCCGGGTGCCGCCCGAATTTCAAAATCGCGTCCTCTTTTTCGGAATTGCCGGCGCCATTGTCATGCGTGGTTTGATGATTGGGCTGGGCACAATGCTGGTGCAGAAATTCCACGCCATTCTTTACATCATGGGCGCATTCCTCATTTACAGCGGCATCAAAATGCTGTTTTCGAAAGAGGAAGGCGTGCATCCGGAACGCAATCCTTTTATCCGTCTCGCCCAACGATTCTTTCCCGTCTCAACCACCTTTGATGGCCAAAAATTTTTCACGCGCCTCAATGGGCGTCGCGCTTTAACGCCGCTCGCTTTGGTCCTGCTCATGGTCGAAACCACCGACCTGATTTTTGCGGTGGACTCGATCCCGGCCATTTTTGCAGTGACGACCAAGCCGTTCATTATTTTCACGTCGAACATTTTTGCCATTCTTGGTTTGCGCTCGCTTTATTTCGTGCTGGTGGGCGCGATCGAATATTTCCGTTATCTCAAATACGGACTGTCGATCGTGCTGGTGTTCATCGGGGCGAAAATGGTGGTGGACATTTGGGATGTGAAAATTCCCATCATGATATCGCTCCTGGTCGTAGGAGGAATCATCCTCACTTCCGTGCTGGCGTCGGTGATGTTGGTGAAGAAAGAGCACCCGACGCCGCCGGAAAAAAGTCCGCCTCCGCCACAAGCCTGAGGCGGCCGGCTCGGGCTTCGATGGATCCAACTTGCTCCGGCGAATCAGGAGCCTCGGCAATTTCTGGTTTCTCAGATCCGCCCCACGCGTTGTATGCTCGCGCTCGTGTATGAAATTCAGGTGGTCGCTTGCTCCCGCACAAACTTCGCTCATCGAGCAACTCTGCCATCAAACCCGGTTTCCGCTTCTTTTGGCTCAATGCCTGGCCAACCGCGCCATCACCAGCGCTTCCGCGGCAACGCACTTTCTCCAACCACGCCTGAAACAGCTGTCGGATCCCTTTCTTCTGCCCGATATGGACGCCGCCGTGGCGCGCTTGTGGAACGCTCATGAACGCGGCGAATCGCTCGTCATTTTTGGAGATTATGACGTGGACGGCGTCACCTCGACGGCGTTGTTGGTAGAAGTGTTAACGGCGCTGGGCTGGAAGGTTCATTATTACCTTCCTCACCGCATGGATGAAGGTTATGGGCTCAGCCGGGAGGGAGTTGAGAATTGCCTCAACAAATTTCCAGTCTCTCTTTTGCTGGCGGTCGATTGCGGATCCACAGCCACCGAAACGATCCAATGCCTGCATGAAAGAGGCGTGGATGTGCTCGTGCTGGATCATCATCAAGTTGCTTGTCCGCTGCCTCCGGCCGTGGCTTTGGTCAACCCGCATCGCCTCGCGCCCGGACATCCCGATGGGAGCCACGCGCTCACCGATGATTCAAGGAAGGATTTTCGTTCGCTCTGTTCAGTTGGGCTGGCGTTTAAGCTGGCCCATGCCATCGTCAAACGCGGCCGGCAGTTGCAATGGCCATCGGCTCTGAATTTCGATCTGAGGCCGCTGCTCGATCTGGTGGCGCTCGGCACCATCGCCGATCTCGTTCCGTTGACCGGTGAAAACCGCATCCTGACCTCGACCGGCCTCGAACGGCTCAATCAAACTCAACGCCCCGGTCTGGTCGCATTAAAACAAGTGGCGCAGGTTCGGGCGCCGATCGGCGTTTATGAAGTTGGCTTTCAGCTCGCGCCGCGCCTGAACGCGGCCGGCCGCCTGGAAAACGCGGAACGCGCCTTGCATTTGCTCCTGGCCAAAACGATTGAGGAAGCCGAACCGATCGCCCGCGAACTCGACGCCCAAAACCGGGAACGTCAACAGATCGAACGCCGCATTGCCGACGAAGTCATCGGCGCGTTAAAAGCCCGCGTCGATGCCAATTGCTTTGCCATCGTCGAGGGTCAGATGCTTTGGCACATCGGAGTCGTGGGCATCGTCGCTTCGCGTGTCCTTCGCGAATTTTATCGTCCGACCATTATTTTGGGCGGTGACGCCGAATCGTGGCGCGGCTCGGGGCGGAGCATCGAAGGCTTTGATCTGGCGGAAGCATTGCGGGATTGCAGTGATTTGCTGTTGCGCCATGGCGGTCATGCGCTTGCGGCCGGACTTTCAATTAAAGAACAGAACCTGGAAGCGTTTCGCCAGCGCCTGAATCTTTTGGCCCGGCAGCGACTCAAGCCAGAGCAACTCCGGCCTCTGCTGCAACTCGACGCGGAGGTCAAGCTCGGCGATTTGACTTTGGAATTGCTGCGTTGCCTCCGTCAGCTCGGTCCGCATGGGCAGGGAAATCCTGAGGTGCAATTGCTCGTGCGCAAGGTACGGCTTCAGCGTCCGCCGCAATGCGTTGGAAAAGACCAGCAACATGTGAAATGGCGGGTGACGGATGGCCAGGTTTTGTTCGAAGCGCTCTGGTGGAATGGGGCGGAGGCGCCGCAACCTTCCGGTCATTTCGATCTCGCTTTCATTCCCCAAATCAACGAATACAACGGCTCCCTTTCGGTGCAACTCAAGGTGCTCGATTGGCGCGAGCCCGCATGAACGGCGCAAACTTTCCTTGTGCGGGAGGCGCGCCCCTCGTTAAAGTTGTTATCGTCAAAATGTCTGTTGGTTCATTCATGCCCAGGGCAGTGAGGTGCGATCGAGCGCAGGGAGCTTTCAATTTGATCGAACTCCTCGTGGTCATTGCCATCATTGCCATTTTGGCTTCGCTTTTGTTGCCGGCGCTTTCGAAATCGCGCGCGCAGGCCTGGCGCGCCAAGTGCACGAGCAATCAACGGCAGTTGCACCTCGCCTGGCAATTGTACGCCACGGAAAATGCCGATCGACTCGTGCGCAACGGACTTTTTGATCCCAATTTACGCGATGGGGAAGTGACCTGGGTGCCCGGGCTCGAACATCCGAACCTGGAATCATTCACCAACTCGGCATTGCTAAGCGATCCCGCCACGTCGGCATTCGCGCCCTACTTGAAAGCCTCTGAAGTTTACAAATGCCCGGCTGATCGCGGCAAAGTTTACATCGTCGGTGGCGATGGCGTGCTCCCGAGAAAACCGCCGCCACGCAACCGGAGCTATTCGATGAACATTTATCTCAGCCCGGTTTTGCCCATGACCGGCTACGTGTCCACGCAATACTGGACCTTCGAGAAAACCGCAGATTTTGCCGCCATGTCTCCGGACAAGCTGTTCGTTTTTCAAGACGTCAATCCGGGCAGCATTTGTTTTCCAGCGTTCATCGTGCGCATGCCCGGAGTGAAAGCGGATAAAATTGAAGGCTACTTTCACTATCCATCCACCGAGCATGAGCGATCGGGAATTCTCGTCTACGCGGATGGCCATGTTGAAAAAAAGCGATGGCATGATCCGCGCACGTTCGAAAAGGCGGCTCCCGGAGGTTTGGTGATTCATTGGAATAAGTCGCCGGATAATCCCGACCTGGAATGGATTCGCGAGCGGACCACGGTCGCGAAGTGAGGGGCAAATTCGGTGTTTGCCCGGCGCCCGCGCCAGCGTTACAAATGGAGAAGCCGGTTTGTCAAGCCATGAACCCGGAACTTTGAACCAAACGCTTCTCTGCCATGAATACTTTTCCTCCTCGCCGCGATTTTCTGCGATCGATTGCGTTGACCAGCGCCTGGGCTGGCATTGGCCCGTGGTCGCTCTTTAAAAGTTTGCCCAGTGTGTCCGCCGCCGAAGCGGCTGTGGATCCGAAAATGGTTCGGTTGCGACCGGAGATTGAACCGCTGGTGCGCCTGTTGGAAGAGACCCCGCGCAGCCGGTTGCTCGAGGAGATCGGCACGCGCGTGCGGCACGGACTGAGTTATCGCGAAGTGTTGACGGCTTTGCTCCTGGCCGGCGTGCGGAACATTCAACCGCGGCCGGTCGGATTCAAATTCCACGCCGTGCTCGTGGTGAACTCGGCTCATCTGGCCAGCTTGTCCTCACCGGATGCGGATCGTTGGCTGCCGATATTTTGGGCGTTAAATCAATTCAAGATTTCCCAGGAACAAGACACACAACAGGGCAACTGGACCATGGGCGCGATTGACGAGAAATCGATGCCGCCATCGCATCTGGCCGAGGGAGCGTTTCGAAAAGCTATGGACAACTGGGACGAAGCCGCCGCCGACGTAGCGGTGGCGTCGTTAGCCCGATCGTCTGGCGCGAGCCAATGGCTCGATCTCTTTTGTTATTATGGGGCGCGCGATTTCCGGAGCATCGGGCACAAAGCCATTTTTGTGGCGAACAGCTGGCGCACGCTGGAATGCATCGGATGGCAACATGCCGAGCCGGTGTTGCGTTCGCTCGCCTATGCGTTGCTGGCGCGGGACGAGCAAAACCCGGCCACCCACGACCTGCCACCCGACCGGCCAGGCCGGCGTAATTTGGAATGGGCCCGCCAGCTCCGTCCGAACGATGCCGCGATCGAGGGCTGGAGCCCCGCAGAATTGCTTCAGATCTTGCGCGAGGGCAGCGAGGAAGATGCGGCGAAAGCAGTTTGCGATGCCGCCGCCAAAGGAGTTCCGGCCCCGGCGATTTGGGATGCGATGCACGAAGGCGCAGGCGAACTGATGATGCGCGCGCCCGGGATTGTTTCATTGCATGCCGTGACCACGACCAACGCGCTGCATCATCTCTGGCAAATGGCGGCGAATCCGCAAGTGCGCTGGTTCCTTCTTTTGCAAAACGCCTCGTTTCTGCCGTTGTTCCGCGGCAAACCGAGCGCCAAAGGCGAGCGCATTGACACCTTCGAACCGGAACCGTTGAAGCAAACCGGACCCGAGGCGCTCGAAGAAATCTTTGCCGAGATCAGCCGCGATCGGATGCGGGCGGCGCGCAAAACGCTCGCTTACCTCGACGGCACCGGCAGCGCAACCGAATTCATGCAACAGGCGCGGCGTTTGATTTTTTTGAAAGGCCGAGATTCCCACGATTACAAATTCAGTTCGGCCGCACTCGAAGATTATTTTCTTGTTTCGCCCCAATGGCGGAATCGTTTCCTGGCATCGAGCGTATTTCGCTTGCGCGGATCGGGCGAAGAGGACAATGACCTGGTGCAGCGCATCCGCGCGGCCGTGGGCTGATCACTTAACGAACCGTGGTCCGCAAGATTTTTTCGGCACGGCATTCACGGTGAGTTACAATAGGGGCGATGAACGTTCTTTTTTACGTGACGGGGCATGGTCACGGACACGCCCGCCGCTCCGCTGAGGTCATCAAAGCTTTCGTCCGTCAGTTTCCAAAAGCACAGGTTCTGGTCCACACCACTGCGCCCGCCGGCATTTTTAAACATATCCCCAGGACCAGTCTCATCACCGGCCGGCCACCGATCGATATCGGCGGCGTCGAGCAGGACATTCTGACCATCGATGCTCGCGCCACGATCGCCGCATCGGAGCAATTGCTCGCGCAAAAGGAAAATGTGGTGCGTTCGGAAGTGGAACTCATCCGGCGCGAAGCCATTGATTTGATTGTGGCCGATGTCCCTTTTCTGGCGGGCGATGTTGCGGCGGCTTCGGGCATTCCCGCGATGGCGTTGAGCAATTTCACCTGGGACTGGATTTTTGAACCGTTCGTTTTGAATGGCATCGGCGAGCCAGCGTTCCTCGAACAAATTCGGGAGAGTTACGCCCGCATGCACTGCTGCCTTCAGTTGCCGTTTTATCATCGGATGAATTTTTTTTCTGAAGTAATTCCGACACCGCTGGTCGCCCAAAGAACAGATCGTTCGCGCGAGGAGATATTGCGGGATCTGAATTTGCCTGAAGGGGAGGACCGGCCTCGAGTCCTTTTTGGTATGCGCAGCGGCGTTTCCGGTCCTTTGCTCATCCGGGCGGCGCGGCAGGCGCCGGATTTTCTTTTTCTCAGCCTCGAACCGCTGGAGACGGATTGCGCCGGCAACGTGATTGAACTCAAACCGCGGCCGGGGCTCGGTTTTGTCGAGGCCATTGCCATTGCCGATATTGTCGTTTCGAAATTGGGCTACGGCATTGTCGCCGATTCCATTGCTGCCGGAACGCGGCTGCTTTATCCGCCGCGGACAGGGTTTCGCGAGGATGAACTGACGGAAGCAGGGGCGGCGGGCTGCATTGCGACGCGCCGAATTGATGTGCGGGATTTTCTTTCCGGCAATTGGTCGGCGGATTTGCGCGCTTTGATGGCCGCGCCGAATCCGGGGGGAAAGATGCTCTGGAACGGAGCGGAATTCTGTGCGCGGGAGATGGGGAAGCGGCTTTCCTGAAAAAGAAAGGCGGCTTCGTTTTCATCATGTTTATTTCAACAGTGCTTGAGAAGCCGCCTTCCCGCCTCAATGGATTACTCCCACTGAACGCACCGCCAATATGACTTCCCGAGCATTGGCGGCAATCAGGTGGTCACCTGAATCGCGTGTGGGAGTTTCACCGCTCGTTGATCAAGGCTGCGGTTCATGCGGTGCAGATTGATCACGCAAGAAAACGAAGTGACGTTGCAGGGTTTGACGCACTGCTCGATACTAACGAAGCAAAGGAGACGTTATGGCTGAACATCGAGGTAAACCGAGCGGGAACCCGCCCACCACCGCGCGCCGCGGCAAATCGAAGAGCAGCGCCCGCAACAAAGGCGATAAAACTTCTCAAGGCCCCAGGCGCATGAATATCCGTCGAGCCGGTGAAGGTGGCCCGTCGCAACAAGCGGGCGGACCGCGGCACCGCGGCGGACGCTCTTACGAAGATCGGAATCCCTGAACACCGCATCTGTCTCAGGAATTTCGGACCAGACTGTGGGAGACGGTTTGGTCAGCAAAATCAAATCACGCGAAGATCGCCCCCCGGTTTGAGGCGCTTCCTTCGAGGCGCTCATTTCACAGGATTTGCCCATCCTGTGCCCGAAGCACCGGCCAGATTTCGATTGCTTTTCCATCACGGGCGCGCAATTTGACGGCGGAGCATGATTCCAGATGAAAATACAACGGGTTCGGAACAGTCAGAAAAGCCGAAGAGCACCCGCCCACGCCAGCGAGGCCGACGTTCTCGGCGCGGCGGCGGCGGCCGGCGTTCCGAACGTAAACCGGCTGCCACCAGTCCAGCGCCAGAGACCGAGCTAAGCGCGCCCGCGGAAATTTCTCCGGCACCGCCGGAAACTGACGTCAGCACCCCTGCAGAAGCGCCGCCGGAAGCAGTCGAAACTTTCCGGGAACCCGAACCAACTCACCCCCACCCCATCGTCAGTGAAACGATCCCGTCATATCACACGCCGACACGTCCGACCGGCAGTCCGATCAAGCTGGCCATCGACGAGGTGATGCAGATCGTCGAGCAATTGCGCGAAACGCTGAATGATATGGAGGAGGTGCTCGAATATCTCGAAGAAGCGGAACGCCAACAGTCCTTCAGCGACAAAGAAATCGAATCGCTCCGGAAAGCGCTCCGCCACTTGCAGCAACAACAGCATCGGCCGCGGGAACATCAACATTCGCCGAGCCGCGAACCCCATTCACGCGAACATTCCTCGCATGGCCGCGATCAGCACGGCCGCGATCAACACAGCCATCGCGAACATCATGGCCATAGCCATCGGGAACAACACGGGCGCCCGTCTCATGGCAGATCGCAACCATCCCCCAATACGGAATCCTCCAATCCGCAAGGCCAGGCGCGATCTTCAAACAAATAAATCTTTTTCTCCCGCGACTGTTCGCCGTTTCGCGACTTCGTTATGACCGCTTCTGATGCTGTGCGCGTCGATAAGTGGCTTTGGTCCGTCCGGCTCTACAAAAGTCGAACGCTCGCCAGCGCTGCCTGTCTCGCGGGTGCAGTGCACATCAATGGCGCGGCGGTCAAACCTTCTCGAACGGTCCATGTCGGCGATGTCATTAGTGCCCGGATCGGTGAGATCACGCGCACGGTAAAAGTGGTTGCGCTGCTTGAATCGCGGGTTGGCGCCAAGCTGGTCCCGCAGTTCATGCAAGATTTGACTCCCGCC
>JBFMDG010000187.1:0-11047 GCA_040754135.1 Verrucomicrobiota bacterium | reverse complement strand
AGCGGCAAACGAACCGAAGCCGATCTGGCGGATCATCTGAAAGAATTCGACGCGTTATTGGCGAAGCACAAGGACGAGAAAACCGATGACGTGGCGCAGATTCTATTCATGAAAGCGCTTTTGTACCTCGAAGTTTTTGACAACAACGAGAAAGGGCGCGAGCTCATCCAGCAGGTGAAGAAGGATTTTCCCGAAACTTCCCAGGGTAAAAATGCGGACAAGATGCTGGCGGGTATCGACCGGCAGGAGGCGGGCAAAAAAGTCCAGGCGCAGCTCAAGGAGGGGGCGGTTTTTCCGGATTTCAAAGAGAACGATCTCGAGGGCAAGCCGCTCTCGATCGCCAATTACAAGGGCAAAGTGGTGTTGATCGATTTCTGGGCGACTTGGTGCGGCCCGTGCGTTCAGGAATTGCCCAACGTCCTCAAGGCGTATGAAAAATATCACAACAAGGGCTTCGATATCATCGGCATCAGCCTCGACAAAGACAAAGCAGCGCTCACCAGTTTCATCGAGAAACGTTCCATGCCCTGGAAACAATATTTCGATGGCAAAGGATGGGAAAACAAACTCGCCCAGCAATATGGGATCAACAGCATCCCGGCCACCTACCTCCTCGATGGCGAAGGCAAAATTGTCGCGAAGGATTTGCGCGGCGATAGTCTCTCGCAGGAGCTCGATCGATTGCTTCAGAACAAGTAGCTGCTCCCGCGGCCTGGATAGGGTGATCAGCGGGTTTTACGGCCGATGCCGAATTGATCACCGGCTCGGATGGGCAGGTTGTCTTTGAAATCAATTTCCAGAAGCTTTTCACTCTGAACCTCCCGGCCCGCTTCATCCTTCAAGCCGGCAATGATTTTTCGACTCTTCACTTCGATGACATCACCCGTCGAAGGATAAGCCAGCCGCCCGTCGATGCTGAAACTGATCCAGCCCGGTTCATCGCGCAGTTCAATGCTCGCCACCTGCTTGGGAGGCATGACCGTGTTGTCAAAAATATGCAGGCGCCGATTGTGCGCATCGGTGAGCCAGATTTCTTTTTCATCCACCGTCAACCCGATGCCGTGGCTCGGACAGCCATGGCGTTTGACCGGCCCTTTTTGAAAGCCTTGCACTTCGATCCGGTGCAGCATCTGGCCGGTTTTCAAATCGCCAATTTCGAATCCGAGAAGCTCGTTGACATTGACGTAACAAAGCGTGCTCGAACCGTTCACGGTGAAGGGCCGGATGGAATGACTGAACGGGCCCGCTTCCCAAATTACTTCCTGCTTTTGCGTGTCCACGACGCGTAACAGCGGCGATTTCAACCCGGCCAGATAAGCGTATTTGCCATCGACGCTCACCACCGTATTGTGCGCGCCGGATTTCGGAATGATTTTCTTAATCACTTCGCCGCTCAAGGCATCGATCACGTGCCAATGATCTTTTTCAAGCGACGGAAGATACATGACCTTCCCGTCGGGAGTGAGCGACATGCGATCGCATCCACCTTCGTAAGTTTTTTCCCAAAGCAATTTTTCGCTGACGAGGTCGAAGGCCATGAGTGAGCGGATGGTGCTGACGTAAAGCCGGCGCGTGGGAGCGTTGGCGCAAATGCCTTTGACATTCATGGGCTGCCCTTTTTCATCCACGCCGGCCGATGGAATCCGTTTCACGAAACGATGCTCATGGTCGATGTCGAACACGAGAATGCCATGACCGCCATATTCGAGGTAATTCCGGATGCCTGGCTCCGCGACATAGAGAAGGCGGCGCTCGCGTTTGGCATCCGCGGCCAGAATCAGCAGTGTCGATTCAAAAAGAAGAGCAATCCCAAGAGCAACGAGAGAGAGGCGTTGAAGACGGGCGAAGGCGGTTTTCATGCGGCCATCCTGCAAAACATCCGCGGCGAATTCAAGTGCTTGCGGGTGCGATTTGGCGTTGAGTGATGTGATTGCGGACCACAGTCATTGTGGGCTGTTTCGATGAGGCGAACTCGAGTGGTTGCGAAGTTGTCTTTTCCGTCGCGAACGCCAAATTGAAGGCCATGATAGTTTCGATTAATCCGATGAACGGTGAACCGATTCGGTCTTACGAGGAGACCCCGTCCCGTGAGCTCGATTCTATTTTGCAAAATGCGCATCGCGCCTGGCTCACGTGGCGAATGACGGGCTTTACGGAGCGCGCGCGGCCCATGCGACAGACGGCGGTTTTGTTGAAGCGGGACCGCGATTCGTTCGCCACCTTGATGGCTGAGGAGATGGGGAAACCCATCACGCAAGGCCGCGCTGAAATCGAAAAGTGCGCCTGGGCGTGTGAATACTTCGCGGCCAATGCCGAGCGGTTCCTCTTTCCGGAAGAAGTGCGCACGGAAGCCAGCCGAAGCTATGTGGCGTTCGAACCTCTCGGAGTGATTCTCGCCATCATGCCGTGGAATTTCCCTTTCTGGCAGGTCTTCCGATGCGCGGCGCCGGCGTTAATGGCCGGAAATGCGATCATCTTGAAGCACGCCTCGAATGTGCCGGGTTGCGCGCTTGCAATCGAAAAGGTTTTCGTAGCAGCCGGTTTTCCCCGAGGATTATTTCAAACCGTGCTGATTGGGTCTGATGCGGTGAAGGGACTGATCCATTCCCCGGGGGTGAGCGCGGTTACTTTGACCGGGAGCACGCCGGCGGGGCGCGCGGTGGCGGCGCAGGCTGGCGAGGCATTGAAGAAAGCGGTGCTCGAACTGGGAGGCAGCGACCCCTATTTGATTCTGGAGGATGCCGATCTCGATCTGGCTGCCAAAGCATGCGCGACGGCTCGGTTGGTGAACTCAGGCCAAAGCTGCATTGCCGCAAAACGTTTTCTGGTCGTCGAATCCATTTCGAAAGATTTCCAGGAACGTTTCGTTGCGCAAATGCGCGATCAGGTGCTGGGCAATCCGCTCGAAGAAACCACCACTGTGGGCCCGCTGGCGCGAGAAGATTTGCGAACAACTTTGCATGGCCAGGTGGAATCGAGCTTGCGGGATGGAGCCAAACTTCTGCTCGGCGGTTCGGTTCCCAACTCGAAAGGCTGGTTCTATCCACCCACTGTGCTCGCGCAGGTCCAACCGGGCATGAAAGTGTTTGACGAGGAGACGTTCGGCCCTGTCGCCGCTCTGGTTTCGGTGCGGAATGAATCTGAAGCCGTGGAATTGGCCAATGCCTCGCCCTTTGGACTCGGCGCTGCGGTGTTCACTCAGGACACCGATCGCGGCCAGTCCATCGCGCGACAACTCGCCGCCGGCTGCTGCTTCATCAACGATTTCGTCCGGTCCGATCCGCGAATGCCTTTTGGCGGCCTCAAAGATTCCGGTTTCGGGCGCGAGCTTGGCGAGTTTGGCATCCGCGAATTTGTGAACATCAAAACGGTTTCGGTGAAATGACCGCGCGGTGCCGCAGTCTTTCTGGTTTCAAGGCGACGATTGCTTTTGATTTTATTGTGATCGCACCGCTTCACACATCCACAATCGAGCCGAGCGAATCCCAGCCGCTTCGCAGGAACCAGACGCGGTTCCTTTGGGCGGATCTTGCCGCAAACCAAAGGCGGCATCACCAACGGTGTTCTATTCCGCGGTCTGGTCAGTCGCGGGCGCGGAAGCTTCTGCTTTGGCTTTGCGCCGGCGCTTTTTTGCGGCGGGCCGAAAGAGTTCCAACTGCGGATCTTTGATGAAATCGTAGTTTTTAAGCAGGCGAATAATCTGAAGCAAATCGGATTTTTGGTAGTTGCGATTCACTTCGATTCTCGTGATCAATCCCGCGAGCAGCGTGCGAAACTCCATGACGGCGTCGATGCCTTTGGCCCGGAGCAAGGCAATGCTCTGTTCGCGAGCGGTTGGATTCTGAGGCAGCGCCGGCACAATCAGAATTTTCGAGATGGATCCGTCGCCACCGAATTGCCGCGCTGCCTGCTTGAACACTCCGGGTTCCAAAAAGCGAAAGATTTCTGGCGTATGCGTGAGCAGGTTCGGACTGAAAATTCCCGTGTGCCAGCCTTTCACCACCACCACCGCTCGCGCCACGCGCGGAATATCTTTCAGTTCGAGAACAAATGGCAGCGGGTTCGTGTCCGTCGCCGGTTGCGGATTGTAAACGAAGAAATCGATCTCCTCATCTTCACGGCGTGATGGGGCGACGTACTTCCGGCGTTGGCGGACGAGAAATCCGCTCAGCTCGAAAAATTCGCGGACAATGGTTTCGCTGACAGCAGCCATAATCAGGAGGTGGGTTGATCGGAGGATGGCGGGAGCAATGCCTGCTCGACGATGGATTGCGGCACATTTGCTCCCCAGCGCACGTGCCCGATGCGATCGGCCAAAACGAATTTGATTTCGCCGCCGCTGACTTTTTTATCCAGGCGCATCGCCGCAAAAAGCTTCTCGAGTTGCTTTGGCGACAGCCGCACGCGCGTGGGCAAGCCGGAGCGGACGAACAGTGATTCGATTCGCTCGACTTCCGCTTCAGTCAATCCAGTGGCCGCGCGCGATATTTTCGCCGCTGCTACTTGCCCAATCGAAATGGCTTCTCCATGCAAATAGCGCCCATAACCGGAAATCGCTTCAAGCGCATGGCCAATGGTGTGTCCGAAATTCAGGATCGCCCGCAGGCCGCTTTCGGTTTCGTCCTGCCGCACCACGTCCGCTTTGATTTCACAACAGCGGGCGATGACCGGGCCCAGGATCGAAGCGTCCTGCGCCACCACTTTGGGGAGATGCCGTTCGAGGCGGCGGAACAATGCCGCATCGTAAATGATCCCGTATTTGATGACCTCGGCCAGGCCGGCGCGAAATTCCCGGCCGGGCAACGACCGCAAAGTAGCCAGGTCGCAAAGGACGAATCGCGGTTGATAAAATGCGCCGACGAGGTTTTTGCCGGCTTTGAGGTTGACTCCCACTTTGCCTCCGACCGAGCTATCCACCTGGGAAAGCAACGTGGTGGGAACCTGGACGAACCCCACACCTCGCAAATAGGTCGCGGCGACGAATCCGGCCAGATCGCCCACCACACCGCCGCCGAGCGCGACGATGAAAGATTTGCGTTCGAGGCGGTGAGCGGCCAGCCGATCGTAGCAGGCTTGGACCGATTTAAGGCTTTTGGATGGTTCGCCCGCGGGAACGGTGATGAGCACCGGTTCAAAGCCGGCTGCTTTCAAATGGCCCAGCACGCTCTCACCATAAAGCGGCGCGACTTGCGAATCCGTGATCACCGCGCAGCGGCGGGAGAATTGGAACCGGGCACATTCTTTGCCGAGCCGCGCCAGAACCCCTTCCCCAATCAAAATCGGATAACTTCGATCGCCTAATGGGACATGAACAACGCGCATTCCGCGCAAGGATACGGATTGCGTCCCGAGTGTCAAAACTTCGTCCAGTTGAGCGTGAGCCAGTTGAGCTCCGAACCGTTCGCGGCTATTCTCTCGGACATGAAATTTGGCGCCGTCATACCGTTCCTCGTTCTGTCGTTGATTTGGACTTCGTGCAAAGAGCAGCCGGCAGCAAAACCTCCGACGGCTTTGGCTCAAACAAATGTGCAAACGTTCCAGGTCAAAGGCGTGGTTAAAAAAATTGAGCCCGACGGAACCTCCATCCTGATCCAGCACGAAGCGATTCCGAATTACATGGTGGCCATGACCATGCCGTTCGATGTGAAAAACACAAACGAAGTGGCCTCGCTTCAGCCAGGCGATTCCATCGGCTTTCGTTTGAACGTGACGGACGAAGATTCCTGGATTGATCAGATCCAAAAAATCGCCGCCAGCCCAGGCAACGTCGAGCCGCCGCCCAAACGCGACGATGGTTTTCGTCGAGTCCGGGACGTCGAACCGCTCGACATCGGGGATGTGATGCCCGAGTACCGTTTTACAAACGAACTGGGGCGCGCGGTGAGCTTGAGCGATTTTCGCGGAAAAGCGCTCGTCTTCACTTTTATTTTTACCCGGTGCCCCATGCCCGAATTTTGCCCGCTCATGTCGCGCAGTTTCGCGGCCACGGCCAGGATATTGACGAACAATCCGGCCGCTCCGAAAAACTGGCATTTGCTCTCGATCTCGTTCGATCCCGATTACGACACGCCGGCCGTACTGAAAAATTACGCGGAAGCATACGGTTACGATCCGGCGCGATGGAGCTTTGTCACCGGCGCATTGATCGACATCGATGCCATCACGGAACAATTCAGTTTGCCGATTGTGAAACGCGGCAATGATTGGGACCACAAATTGCGCACGGTCGTTGTGGATGTGAATGGCAAGATTCAAAACATCCTCGTCGGCAACCAATGGAAACCGCAGGAGCTCGCGGACGAAATCATCAAAGCGGCGCAAGTGCCTCCGCGCGACGGCTGACCTTCCACCACAGGCACACGGACCGGCGGTGGCACAGGAAGTTTTCCGGAGCAACGGTAGGCGCGATCGGTTGTCAAAGGCGTTGGATCGACTGACTGCAAGTGATGCATTAGGTGCATCGTCTCTCGATCGCTTTGTGGATCGAAGGTGCGATCGAGGTGCCATCGAGGTGCAGCGAGTTTCATTGCCGTGATCGGACCGATGGCTTAATCTGGCGCGGTTCTGACAACCAACTTTGCTTATGAAATGCCCGGTTTGTGAAAACACTTTGCGGCCTGTGCAGGCCGGTGACGTAACCATTGACGTCTGCATCGGCGGCTGCGGCGGCATGTGGTTCGACAATTTCGAATTGAAAAAGGTCGATGAACCGCGGGAATCCGCGGGCGATTTGCTCATCAACGTGGTGCCGCGCGAGGGGCTGGCCATCGATTGGAACAAGAAGCGGCGCTGCCCCAAATGCCAGGATATTTTTTTGATGCGGCATTTTTTCAGTCCGCAACGCCGGGTGGAAGTGGATGAGTGCGGCAATTGCGGAGGCATCTGGCTCGATGCAGGCGAATTGGCGTTGATCCGTGAGGAATTTCAACAGGACGCCGAGCGGAAACGAGCCCAGGATTCGTATTTTGAAGAGATGCAGCAACGCCAGCTCGAGCCGTTGCGCCAGAGCGGGCAACCCGACCGGGCGCGCCGGATTGGGAATCTGTTGCGGTTCGCCAGCCCGGTTCGATTCCAATATCAACGTTAGCGTTAGCAGCGCCGCATCACGTTCGGGAGATCAACCTTTCATTCGAATGAAGGCCAACTTCAGCACCGTCGCCGCGGATTTTTTGCGCGCCTACCCTCGAGATCTCACGGTGCGCTGGAGTGCCGAGGATTTGCGGGCACAACGCGAGTTTGTCGAGGCCTGGTTGCCGCCCGAAGAATGGCTGGATTGGTCCGCTGAAGCCGCCGCTTTCGAGTTGTTTCAGGCCGGGCTTCTTGGGGTGCCGCCGACCTTTCTACGTCCAGTTTCGGCCATCGTGATGGCGGGGCCGGTGGCGGAGTTTCTGGAGCGTTCCTGGTTGTTCGATTTGGCGGCCACGCATTTGACGCAGGGAGGGCGTTTGATTGGCGTGGCGCCTTGTTTGCGGGATAACTCGCCGGAAAACCAGGCCTTCGCGGAAGCGTGCGCCAGTTTTTTCTGGCCTTACGAAACCGCCGAGGAACTTCTCGAACAATTGCGCGAATGCGAATTAATTCCGGTGCCGGAAGTAACTCGGTTCGTCGAGATCCCGCGTTTCAAACGCGCCGTGCTGGATGGCGCACTGCAATTCTCCGGGTTCGCGCAGGCATTCGCACAGCTCGAAAAGGCCGGCTACGATCCGATGGAAATTGGCTGGGGGGAACTGCGTTTTGTGGCGCACGTGTAACCCAACCCGGCAACGTCAGGAGCAAAGCCGCCCCGCTTGGCAAACGCCCGCCTCAAAACGCGAGGCAGATTCTGGCAAATGCGGAGCGCGTCACTCGCTTAAAACAGATTGGACCACGCCGACGAGCGTCTTGGGCAAAAAAGGTTTGCTCAGGAAGGCATCCGGACGCACCGGATAAAACTGCATGATATCCTCGCGCACATTGCCGCTATACAGAATCGTTTTCAGTTCGGGGAGCACCTTTTTGCAACGTTGGATCAGCTCCATCCCATTGATCGGCGTCATCAGGAAATCGGTCAATAATAACGCCGGTTTGGGGGATTCGGTGACGAAGGCCTGGAACGCATCCTCCGGGTTCGAGAAGAATTTGGGTTCGAGCCCTTCCAGCTTGAGTATCACCTCGACCACTTCGCCAATCATGGTCTCATCATCCACCACATAGATGAGGCGGGAATCCCGCGGCAGGAGCTTCACGACGCTTTTCTTCTCCACAGATTTGCTGGTTCGGCGAACCGGCTTCATCCAACCTCAAATCGCCGGATTCAGCAAGTTTTATCCTGCTGGTCCTCGCGTCCTAACCGCTCCCATAGCCCTCGAAAGCACCTTTTCCATTGCACAAGTTCCAAGCCTGGACTTACTGTTCCCCGGTCAGGGTTAACGATCTCGGTTGTTTTGACCTTCTATGAAACGCAAGAAAACGACAGCACCAGCCTCGGATGAAAAAATCGCGGCGGATGCTTCTGATACCTTATCTCCCGCAAAAAAAAGCCGATCCACGAAAGCACGGACCGCAAAAACATCAGTCAAACGCTCAGGTGCCGCGGTACGCTCGACCAAACCGGGCGTGAAAAAAAACGGTCGCCGCGCCAAAGCCGTCGCGGCTGACCCACCGAAAACCAGCCGGGCACGTCGTTCGACAAAATCCCTGGCGCCTACGGAACTTTCCCCGTCTGAACCTAAGCCTGAACTTCCATCGGAATCAGCATCGGAATCCAAATCCGAATCTCCATCTAAATCTAAAACTGGATCTCAATCCGAATCTCCCGTGGCGCCGCCCGTGCGTCGGATCCGCCCAACGCCGGCTCGCAAAGCGCCGAGCCGCATCCCCACCATTCTCCTCGAAGGCGATCAACCCACCACTGTCTCGATCAGCGGCCCGGGCGAGCGTTATGCCCTTGGACCTACTCCCCCTCAACCGCATGCCGATACCGCTGAAGGGGAGCTGCCCGAAGGTTATGGCACAGAACGCCTCTTTATTACGGCGCGCGATCCGCATTGGCTCTATGCCCATTGGGATCTGAATCGAGAACAGCGCCAACGCTATAATGATTTGTCCGCCGAAGGGCACCTCGTCCTGCGAACCTATATCGACGATTTCTCGGGCGAAAGAATTTCCGAAGTCCACGTGCATCCCGAATCGCATAGCTGGTTTGTGCACGTTGGCCGCGGCGGAACAAAATACGTTGCCGAGCTCGGTTATTTTGATCAAAGCGGCGCCTGGCACCGGATTGCGGCATCGGCGGCCACGCTCACTCCGCCGGATCGCGTTTCGGATGATGAGACGGCCCATTTCGCCACGATTCCGATTCAGGTGCGGTTTGAAGAACTGCTGGAGGTGGTCAAGGCCGTAGTCAGCGAGAACGTGCCGTTGGTGGAAGCGATTCAGCAATTGCGAGAGGAAGGTTTCCGTGATTTGCCAGCCACTCCGCCCGAAGCGCCGAAAGCCTGGACACGCAAACAAGCGGCGGCTCTGTCGCGCGTCGTGAGCCTCGACGAATTGCGCCGCGCCTGGATCGGCTCGCTCGAGATCACCGAATTGCTCCGGCGGCATTTGCCCGAGGCGATCACTTCGCCGGCGCCGGGTTTGAAAGCGGAAGTGGGGCAGCGCGGCGGCGAATGGGGCAGCATTTCCAGTCCATTCGGGCCTGAAGAAGGGCGCCGGGGATTCTGGTTTAACGTGAATGCGGAACTGGTGGTTTATGGAGCGACCGAGCCCGATGCCGAAGTGATGATTGGCGAGCGCAGAATCAAGTTGCGTCCGGATGGAACATTTACTTTTCGCTTTGCGTTGCCCGATGGAGAATTTGAATTGCCGGCGCATGCGACGGCGGCGGACAGATCGGAGACGCGCACGGCCCACTTGCGTTTTGGACGGAAGACAGCGTACCGAGGGGAGGTCGGGCAGCATGCGCAAGAGGCCAGTTTAAAGCCGCCAAGTCCTGCCAACGTGGCATGATTGCCCGAGGCCTCGATTCCTCGAAACGCCCTCCCAGTTTAAGCCATCATGCCAGGCCATCTGATCCTTGTGTTGCATGCGCACCTTCCTTACGTGCGCCATCCCGAACACGAAAAATTCCTCGAAGAAAACTGGCTGTTCGAAGCCATCACCGAAACCTACCTGCCGCTGCTCGAAATCCTCGAAGGCTGGGAACGCGACGGAATGGCCGCGCGCCTCACACTGAGCCTGACGCCGACGCTTTGCGCGATGCTGCTCGATCCTTTGCTGCAGGAGCGGTATCTGCGGCATCTCGACGGTCTCATCGAATTGGCTGAGAAAGAAATTCATCGCACCACTTTCGATGCGGCGTTGCAACCGCTGGCCCGCCGGTATTTCGAGCAATTTCAAACGACGCGCGATCGCTATCAATCTTGCCATCACGACCTGGTCGGAGCGTTTCGCAAATTCCAGGATGCCGGCAAGCTGGAGATTATCACTTCGGCGGCCACGCATGCCTTGTTGCCATTGCTTCAGTCGCACAAGCCGTCAGTGCGCGCCCAAATATTGGTGGCGCGGGACCATTATCACGCGTGCTTTGGTCGGGAGCCGCGCGGCATCTGGCTCCCGGAGTGCGCATATGTCGATGGAGTGGAGCAGGTGCTTCAGGAGGCCAACATCCGCTGGTTCGTTATTGATACGCACGGAATTTTGTACTCCCAGCCGCGGCCACGCTATGGCGTGTTTGCGCCCGTGTTTACGCCCAATGGCATCGCGGCTTTCGGGCGTGATCATGATTCGGCGCGCCAGGTCTGGAGCCGTCATCAGGGTTATCCCGGGGATCCGCGTTACCGCGATTTTTATCGCGATATCGGATTTGATCTGGATTACGAGTACGTGCGCCCCTATCTTCCGGCGCCGCAGCGCAGTTTTACCGGGATCAAATATTTTCGAATCACCGGCCGGGAGCCCAAGCAGTTTTATGATCCGACCTTGGCCTCCCAGGCTGCCGACGAGCATGCCGGACATTTTTTGCAGGCGCGAGTGGCCCAATTTCAGGAACTCGAAACCATCCTCGAGC
>JBFMDG010000186.1:0-11093 GCA_040754135.1 Verrucomicrobiota bacterium | reverse complement strand
CTTGGGATACCACTCCTGAACTACCGGCCAGAGTTCCTCCCGCGCCCAAACCGTCAGGTCCGGCGCTTCGGTCGTTTCAATCGTGATTTCGTATTTGCCGCCTTCCGCATGGAATTTCTCGATGATCGGGGGCTGCGCTTCGGGCGCAGGCTCCTCGCGTTCGGTGCCGTCTTTGACATCGATCTCACTGAAAAAGGTGTTGCTGAAACGATCCCCAGGCCTGGTCTGAGCAATGTCAAAAAGGAGATAGCGCCATTTGCCAATGCTCCCGTCGTTGTTCGAGATGCTCACACCGAATTGTCCGCCCAAATCACCGCCGTCTGCGCGCGTATCCACTTTGGCGATGGGTTGCCATCCGCACGATTCCGGTGATGTGCCCTTTTTGGGATCGAGCTTGAACACCGCCGAACTCCCGTCGCTGCCAAAGATCGAATACACTTGCGGCGCCCGAGAATCCGGATGCCACGAATAGGTATTGATCTGCTTGACCTCAATCAACCCGCCGAGATCGAACACGAGGCGTCCACCGTCACTTCCGGCATTGAAGAAAAAATTGTTCGAAGGCTGATCTTCGTCGCGCGGCACACGACCATCGATCAGCGCCATGACCTCGCCTCCATTGGGATCGCGAGTTCCATCGGCAATCGTGAGGCGGGCTTGTGAGCCACGGTCATTGCGGGCGGGCGATGGAACATTTTTGAATCGGAATGCCGCCGAAGCCTGGGAACTGTCATTGCGCTCGATGCGGACTGTGGCTTCTCCGAAGGCCAGCCCAGCGCTGAGGAACAGAGCCGAAGTTGTGATCAGCCGCTTTGCGAATGGTTTCATAGTCATGAACGGAGTTTTAACGAACGCTCAGATTATCGGCAGCCACACGGCTGGAAAATGTTAAAATTTCATGCGGCATTCGCGCCGGTGCATCCGCATGTCATCAGTGCCAAGCGAGATCTGCAGTAACTCAATCGGTTCCGGATGTTTTAGAACAATCATGATGCGTTTTGTTGTCGGGAAGTTGCTGCGGCTCACCAGAGCCGCGCTCCGAATCTCAGCAGCCAGGGCGTGGCCGTGGGTGCGCCCGGAAAAGGTTGGCTTCCCAATGATCATGAGTTAGAACGACGCAGTCTGAGACGCGCGGCCAGCCACGATGTCGGATGATCATGGCCGAACTCGGGCCTCGACATCTCGGAACATTGTTATGACCCGTCACAATCGCGGGGTATGGCGAGGGTTGATCTGGCTGGGGTTGGCCGGCCTGCTGGCCATACAGTTTTACAATGCATGGCCGCTGCAACCGAAACAGGAGTATGGAATTTTCCTGTGGCTCATCGTGGCCACGGTCTGCGCCTTGACAGCGCTCGTCCTCACACCACGCGCCACGGTCCATCTGCTGCGGCATTTTGATCTGCTCCTGCCTCTCGTGCTGCTTCTGCTGGGCTTTCAACTTCTTGAATGGCTGCGCCGCCTGCCGGGCTTGTCTGAAATATTGACGCCCTCGTGGCCCGTGCGCCTCGTGAACATGAGCTTCACGCTTTCGCTGCATTTTTTTCTGAACATTGCCCTCGCGGTCGGTTATGCCACCTGGATGACGGCGGCGCTTTGGCACGCCGTGCGCGAGGATGAGGGCGATCCGTTTGCCGTGCTGCCTTCTGCTCTGAATCGGTTCTGGCGGATTTTAGGATTCGAAACCATCGGCTGGGGCGTAATGTTTGTGGGATCGGCTCTCCTCTTGATGTTATTGCCGTTTTTTGGCCCGTTGGCGTTCGTTCCCATGGTGGCCTTTGCCCTCGTTTGGAATTTCATGACGGCGGCCTTGCTGCCGGCAGGATTCAATATTGAAACTCATTTTTGGAAGGCGTTTGGTTCCGGTGTCGGCGCCAGTCTGGCGATCCTGAAAAAAGTCTGGCCGGTGTTGCTGATGCAAATGCTGATCCTTGGTTTGTTGATGTTCATTTACAGCGACGTGCGGACGGGAAATTCGCGAAGCACGAGTTTCAGCTGGAACATCCATGCATTTTGGACCGGTGGTTATGAGCACGAATGCCGCTGGTATGACAAGATCGTGGAGCATTTCAAAACCTCCCCATTGCCTTGGATCAATACCCTCTTGGCCCTCGTCCTGGGTGCGCTGGCCATCGTGATCAAGATCGCCATCATCCAAAGACTGATTCCCGAATCGCCAATAACTGAAAACTCGATGGCCGCCCTCGAGGAAAGTCCTCGATCTCAATCAAGCGATCTGCCAGGCGTTTAGTCCGTCGCGGGCAAAAGTCACCGGCCTGCGGCCCTCGAATCAGCCTTCCATCGCGAGTATTCTTCGCGGCAATCTTCCGGGCTGACGAATTTCTTCCAGATCAGCCGGCCTTTGAAACCGTAAGCGACGCCCGATTCCACTTTGTGAATGACGTATTGAAAGTCCCAGGCCGGTCGCGGACGCCGAGGCACTTTGAATTTGAAAAGGCTGAAGCGGATTTCGTCCTGGACCGAATGCATCCGGTCAAACATCAGGATCAGCACCATGCCATGCGCTGCCCGTCCATAATAAAATGGCTGCGTGAACCGCGGATAATCGTAACTCCACAGGTTCAATTTGAAATTGTGCCCGGCATCAAAAGCTAAATCCGCCGCCGCAAGACTTCGGTAAGTGCCCCCATGATTGTAATCGGCATTCCCCGGCGGCGCCTCCGCACGAATCCATTGTTCAGTCTCACCCGGCCCTTTCACTCCGCGGAAATGAATCGCCACATCCTCGACGTCATTCATGTAATTGGCGAAAAACAACACGGCATAACCGCGCTCGCCAAACAACGCCGCGTTCGTCGTGCGACAGGCAAATTCAAAATCGATCGCGTGTGGCGCGTGCAGCGCATAGGTGAATGTCGATTCCATCTGCCAAGGATCTGCTTCGGCATGGCGAACGAGTTTCGCGGCCGCGCTGCCGGTCCGGAACAATTCATAGCGACCCTGGCGCGGCGTGAATGCATTGAACCGGTTCGAGTGCCCGCAAATGATATGTTCGAAATTCAGACCCGCCGACGCGCCTTGTGACTCCGGATCGAACGCATCAAATCCGGCGGCTTGACGATGAAACAACGCGTCGATCCCGCTCAGCGTTCGCGGCGATTCTGAATTGTCCCGCAGCATCGCAGAAAGTTCGCCGGCTTCAATCAGCAGGGTCGTGACAGGCCTGTGCGGGAGCGCATCAGCTGCATCAGCCGCATCAGCTGCATGAACCAGTTCATGGCCCCAAGGCAACAAACCGAGCAAAAGGCAGGCTGAAAAATGCCGTTTATTCTTCACGGGTTTGAACGCTGGCTTTGGCCTCGATTTGTGCGCTGGCCCAGCGGGCGTGTTCCGCAATCAAAGGCTCGGGATCTTGCGCGGCCCGTTCGAGCGCCGGCAATGCGCGCCGGTCGCCAAGGTTTCCCAGAGCCACACAGACATTGCGCAAAAAACCACGGCGTTTGGTGCGAAGCATGGGCGTGCCGGAAAACTTGCGTTGGAATGCAGCGTCATCGAGCGAGAGCAAGTCCACCAGATCAGGCGACTGCAAATCGGCGATCGCAACATCGCGCATGAGCCGCCCCTCGCGCGCAAATTTGTTCCAGGGACAAACAGCAAGGCAATCGTCGCATCCGTAAATGCGCGTTCCAACCAGTGGCCGCAGTTCGACCGGGATGCTTCCCTTCAATTCGATGGTCAAATAGGAAATGCACCGGCGCGCATCGAGTTGAAACGGCGCTGCGATGGCCTGCGTTGGGCAGGCTTCGAGACAGCGCCGGCAGCTGCCGCAACGATTTCGCTCCGGAGCATCCGGCTCGATCTCGAGTGTGGTAATGATTTCCGCGAGAAAAAACCAGTTGCCCAATTCGCGGCTGATTAAGTTGGTGTGTTTGCCGACGAACCCAACACCGGCGCGTTCGGCCAAATCGCGTTCCAAAAACGGTCCCGTATCCACGTACCACAACGAGCGCGCGTCCGGCCCGCCCTGTTCATTTACGAAATGGGTGAGCTGTTTCAACGACTCGCCCAAAACGTCGTGATAATCCCGAAACCGGGCGTAGCGCGCGATCACGCCCGCGAGGGGCAACGTGTGACCCAATTCCCATGGCCGGGCGGATTGTTTTTCAACATGGGAGGGCGTGACATCCTCGTCCGTTGCGTAACTGGCCGCCAGGCAAATGATGGTGCGCGCCCCGGGCAGGACGCGTTGCGGATCGGTTCGTTTTTCGGCGTTGCGTTGCAGGTATCCCATCTGGCCGTGGCGTTCGGCTTCGAGCCAATCGGTGAATTCCCGCGCGTGGGGTGGCGGGGCGGCGCTGGTAAATCGGCAGAGATCAAAACCCAGTTCCAGCGCGCGTTGCTGGATGGCGTTCTTCATGACGGTTGGGCGTGGGATTGCCGGGCCAGGCGATATTGCAGGCAAACCTGTTGGGCCACTTCTTTCGGGGAGCGCATCTCCGTATTGATGAGCACATCCGCTTTCCGGTAGTGCGGATCGCGCTGGGCCATGAGTTCCCGGATTTTCTCGAGCGGATCCGGACCTTGCAACAGCGGACGATGATTCTGATGCGCCACGCGGCGCCAGATCGATTCCGGACTCGCCCAAAGGCAGATGGTCAACGCGTGTTTCTTCAACAGGTCAAGATTCCCCTCAGTCGCGGCAAGACCGCCGCCAGTGGCAATGACGCATTGGCGGAAAGTGGAAAGGTGAGCCACGACTTCGCGTTCATACTCGCGAAAACGCGGTTCACCCTCCTCGGCAAAAATCCGCGCAATGGATTTGCCGGCGCGCTCTTCAATCATCTGGTCTGTATCCACGAATCGGAAATGTAGCAGCCCCGCCACCATCTGACCAACGGAGCTTTTGCCCGTCCCCATAAAACCGATGAGGGCAATGTTTTCCAATGTGCGCGTCGGGTCCATGATCATGGAATACTCGAACGACGCGCCGGAAGCACGGAGTTTTATTCCGGTGAATTCCAATCCCTGCCAAAACCAACGCCGCTCTATTTTAAGGGGCGCGGCTTGACCACGGTTGTGACGAAACCGTCCCGAGCAATTTTCCGAATGCGCGGGACTTCGGCGATGCTCTCCATCACGAAAACCTCGCCGCCTGGACCAACCGCCACGCCGCCCGGTTCCTCGAACATCGCCCGCGCGCCCGGTCCGTCGGCATAACCGCGCTGTCCAGTTCCCGCAAGAGTGGTGACCACGCCCTGCGCCGTAATTTTGCGAATGCGGTGGCCTTCGAGTTCGGCCACATAAACAGTTCCATCCGCAGCGAGAGCCAATCCCCAGGCGCTGCGGAATCGGGCGGACAGGCCTGCGCCATTGGCAAAACCGGGCTCAGCGCCGCCCGCCAATGTCGTGACAGATCCATCCGAGGCGATTTTCCGAACTCGGCACAGATGATCGGTGACATACATTTTACCGTCTCGTCCGAAGGCCATGGTCGCGCAATGCAGATTACCAAAACGCGCTTTCTCCCCGGTTCCATCGACAAACCCCTCGGTCCTGGCGCCGGCAAATACACGCACCTCACCCGCGGGAGTGATTTTCAAAATCTGCGACGGCCACTTCGCTTCTTCATGGTTGACGCAATAAATGTTGCCTTCGACATCAATGGCAAATGGGTCGCCGCCGTGCCCGATGGAAGTGGACGCGGCCGATCCTTTCAACGGCATCTTCGAGGCCAAACCATTCGAGCCAATTCGAATCAAGCTCTGTCCCGAATCGCCAGCGGTCATCAGGTTGCCCTGCGAATCACGAAACAAATGATGCGGGCGGGCCAGCAATTCGCCAGACGCATCCGAGAAGAACGTGGCAACGCCGCCCTCCGCGTCGCATTTCAAAACGGAGTTGTAGGCGAAGGTCACGACAAACAGATGGCCCTTTTCGTCCGTGAGAATGCCCGCGGGAGGATGAGCCCAAAGACCAACCTGAAGTGAGATCAAACAAAAGCTGAAAACACGAGAGAATTTCATGGCTTGGGACGTTGCGCGTCTTGCGCAGACTACTTCGAGCGTGAGCAATATTGAATCAGGCCTGACTTCAAAATCCGCAGGCCGGCCAATGAAATTGACGAGGCCGCAGCTCGCGCTCGGAATCAGCCTCGGGCGCCGAATTCCTCGCGCACCTTTTCCAGGAGCCGTTTCGTCAGGCGAATGCCTTCCGGTTCCGGAGTTTTTTCCCCTTCATATTCAATGCCCACGTAACCGCGATATCCGGCGTCGAGCACGATCTTCATCATGCGGCGGTAATTGGTGTGAATCTCGTTTCCCGCCGCGTCGAAATCGTGCGATTTGGCGCTCACCGCTTTGGCGAACGGCATCATCTCGGTCACTCCTTTGTAGCGGTCGTACTGCTGGCCATTGCCCAAATCGAAATTGCCGAAATCGGGCAGCGTCCCGCAATTCGGCAAATTGACGAGCCGCATCACGCCGGCGAGCCATGCGCCATTCGAGGAAAGGTGGCCATGGTTTTCCACGATGACGTTAAGACCGAGTTTCGCGCTGTGCTCGGACAGGGCGCGCAATCCATCCGCGGCGCGCTTCTGTTGCTCCTCGAAACTGCCGGAACTGCCGGTCTCGGCGTTGACACGAATGGAATGGCAGCCAAAAAACTTCGCCGCATCGGCCCATTTAAAATGGTTTTCCACCGCTTGTTTGCGTTTCGCGCTATCGGGATCGCCCAACGCTCCTTCGCCATCGCACATGATCAACAGGATCTTCACCCCTTCACCTTCCGCGCGCTTCTTAAATTCGCCGAGGTACGTTTGGTCCTTCGCTTTGTCCATGAAGAACTGATTGACCAGTTCGATGGCGTCGATGCCGTAATCGCGCTTGGCCGCGCGAGGGAAATCGAGGTGATCGAGTTTCTTTCCGAAAAGCGCTTTGTGCAGCGACCATTCGGCGAGTGAAATCCGAAAGAGCGGGGCTTTTTCGGCGGCGAGAATTTCAGAGACCATAACGCAAGACATGCCTGCGGCCGGCGCCAGCACCGTCATGCGACTGAGAAATCGCCGGCGATTGAGTGCTTCATTCATGAGATCTCGGAGGTTAGTGAGCTGTCGCAGGAGCACCCGCGACTTTGGGCTGCTCCTTCTTCGGCGGATGAAAGAACGCAATCAAAAGGAACGCGGCAAAGATGGCAAAACCCATCGGCACAAGGAACAGACCGCGGAAATCGGTGACGTTATTTTGCGTGAAGACTTTCTGCATGAGGTAAGGGCAGACGGAATTGGCCACAAGACTGCCGATGCCAAGAATCATCACGTTGAACAAACCCTGGGCGCTGGCCCGGGCATCTTTTGGGAAATACTCGTCCACAAAGATATAAACCGTGGCGAAAAAGAAGGCGTAACAAATGCCATGAAGCACCTGCACGACAATGATCATTTCCTGATGCTGCGGGAAGAAGGCGTAAACTCCGAAACGCGCCGCGTGCCCAAGAATGCCCAGCGTCATCGTCATGCGCCAGCCGAGTGTTTTCAAGGTGATGCCCAGCACGAGCATCGTCAGGATTTCCGCAATTTGTCCGATGCTCATCACGGGCATGATCCAGTTGCCTGGAATGCCCACGCCCCCGGCTTCTCTGCTGGCCCCGAGGAAAGATCCCGTCCAGTTGAAATAACTGTTGTGCACGAATGCATCGATGAACGTGACGAGCCAGAGCACGAGCACGAAGGGATGCTTGAGCAGTTTCATCGCTTCCAGCCAGGCCAGAGATTCTCCGGCCGACTCGGCTTTCTTCGGCGGGGTGTGAGGGAGAACCAGACTGAATGCTGCGAGAATGAGTGAAGCAATTCCGGCCACGATGAAAGTCCATTTGGTCGCATCCTGCAAGGCTTGGCCGGTCAATCCCGAGGCCAGCACCGTGCCGAGCCAGGCCTTGATTCCCTCCGGGTTGGCGGCATCCACTTTGGCCCAATCCACCAGGATGAACGTGAACGGCCAGGCCGCAAGGATCCATCCAATCGTGCCGCCCATGCGCACAATGCCGAATTCCTTTTGCGCATCCTTCATGTTCGCAAACGCAATCGAATTCGTGATCGAGATCGTTGGCACATAAAGCAGGCAGTGAATCAGCATGAGCGTGAAGAATGGCCAGAACTGCTTCGTGAAGGCGCAGCCAAGAATGGCCAGGCCGCCGACCAGATGGCTGAAGGCGAGGAATTTTTCCGCGGCGAAATTGCGATCCGCAAATTGGTTGCTGAAAAACATGCCGACGATGGCCGCGATCGGGAACGCATTCAAAATCCAGGACTGCTCGGTTGTGGAAAATCCGAGACTTGGCAGATAACCGAAAATCAAGGGCAACCAGGCTCCCCAGATGAAAAACTCGAGGACCATCATGAGGAAAAGTTTGAGGCGGATCGCTTTGTTCATAGTTGGTGCCCGCGAAAATAGGAGAAGCCCATAATCGTGGCAAGGTTGAAACAGGTTGAAACCGGTTCAACAAATCGGCGCGCCCCACGGCCGGCGATGATCGGTTCTCCTCCCTCTCCCCCGTTGCCATTCGGATGGCGCGAGTTTAATTTCTGCCCGTGCAGATCGCGTTTAAGGAATGGTTCATTATCGTCGATGCCCTCGGTCGCGGAGAGCAGATCCTCATTCTCCGCAAAGGCGGAATCAGTGAAGGGCGCGGCGGCTTCAACGTGGATCACCCGCGCTTTTGGCTCTTCCCCACCCTGTTTCATCAGCAGCGCGAATCGGTCATTCTCCCGGCGCAACGGCGCTTCGACGAAATCGCTCCCGATTTTCCCGATCCGACCACGGTGCGCTTGAACTGCTTTGCCGAAGTCGCAGCCTGGAGACGTTTGGATTCACTGGCCGACGCGGAGAAATTGCGGGGGCAACATATCTGGCGCGATGAAGTGATCGCAGGACGATTCGAGTGGGGGCGCAGCAAAGCCATTTTTGCTTTAGCCGTGCGTGTGTTTAAGGTCGAGCCGGGCATCGTGCTCCCGATGCGGCCCGGTTATGGCGGATGCAAATCGTGGATCGAGATCGAGGAAAACGTTCCAGTGACCGAAAGCAAAGCGGTGCTCGACGAGAACGCGTTCCGGGAAAAGCTTCAACAATTCAACCAGGCCGCTGGCGTTTTGGCCGCCAAGATGGAGTGAATCCGGCCAATGAACTTGCCGCGGCTCATCCTTGCATCTGCTTCCCCGCGCCGGACCGAACTGCTCCGGCAATTGGGGATCTCTTTCGAAACAATGGCCAGCGACGTCGAGGAGTTGCACAACGAGCAACTCACGGCGCGCGAGTTGTCGCAAGTCAACGCCTATCGCAAAGCGCGCGCGGTCGCCAAGCAGCATCCGGATGCGCTTGTGCTCGGCGCCGACACGCTCGTGTATCTCGATCAGAAATTGTTTGGCAAGCCGGCGAATTTGGCCGAAGCGCAGGGCATGCTCGAGGCCTTGCAGGGTTGCACCCATGAAGTCGTCACGGGTGTTTGCCTGGTCCACTTGCGCAGACATCGCCAGATCATTTTTGCGGACAGCACCTGGGTCACTTTCAAGCATCTCAATTCAGAACAGATTTGCCGCTATCTCCGCGCCATCAATCCGCTCGACAAAGCAGGCGCTTATGCCATTCAGGAGCACGGCGAAATGCTCATCCGCGAGGTGCGCGGTTCATGGAATAACGTGATCGGACTTCCCACCGAACGGCTCCACGAAGCGTTGGCGTTATTTCGAGTTTGAGGGAGAGCAGTCGGACCGGCCGATCAGTCCGATCAGTCGGATCAGTCAGATCCTTTCCTCGTTTGCTTTGACCCGGCCCGGCAAAAAATCTACTTTGCGCACGTGGAAAATGGTTCGGCCATGGCGGCTCCCAACGCCAATGCAGAGGAACAGGGGCTCTTCCCGGCTCCCCTCCCGCGCCGTTACATGAATTGGATTGGCCGCCGCCTCATTCTCCTCACCCAAACCATTCACAGCCTCGGCGCCTTCGCTCTCATCACCATCGGAGTCACCCTCACCAAGTTCAACGTCTCCCCTCGAGTCATTCACCCGCTCATCCGCTCGATGATCTATCGCGCCGGCGTTCGGCTTCTGCCCATCGTCGCCTTCATCGCCTTCGCTCTCGGCCTCGTCATCATCGGCCAAACCGTCGCCCTGCTCAGCCGCGTCGGCGCCACCAATTACGCCGGCATCGTCATGGTCACCGTGGTCGTCCGCGAACTCGGCCCGCTGGTGACCGCGCTGCTCGTCCTCACGCGCATCGGCACCGCCATCGTCGTCGAACTCGGGACAGCGCGAGCGCTCGGGGAAGTCGAGGCCCTCGAAGCGCTCGGCATCGATCCGATCCATTTTCTCGTCATGCCACGCGTGCTCGGACTGGCGATTTCGATTTTTGCGCTGACGGTTTATCTCATCCTCCTGGCATTGCTGAGCGGGTATTTGTTCCTCTTTATCCAGGATGTGCCGCTGCGGCCCGGCGATTACTTCGCGCAACTCGCCGGCGCCTTGCGCTGGGAGGATTTTGTGCTGTTAGCGCTGAAGACTTTCGCGTTCGGAAGCATCATCGCCACCGTGACCTGTTATCAAGGATTAGCCCGTCCGTTGCGGCTCGAAGAGGTCTCGAACGCCACGACGCGCGCGGTGGTGGATAGCGTTGTTCTCTGCATTCTCCTGGATGCGCTCTTCATCGTCATTTATCTCGTCATGTAAAATGCCTGAGGAACCCTCCAGCACCGCGCCGGTTGCCCAATTGGAAATGGCGGCCATTTGCTCGAACATTTCCACGCGGTCGGAGGTGCTCGAGAACGTGAATTGGAGCGTGGCGCCCGGTGATTATTGGGTGATTGGCGGGCTGCCGGGTTCGGGCAAAAGCGATTTACTGAGCACCTTGGGCGGCCTGTCGCGCTTGGCTCGCGGGACCTTGCGGCTCTTTGGAAATGAAGTGCGGCAAATGGCCGAGGAGGAACTGGTGCAGATCCGCAAACGCATCGGGTTTGTGTTTGCCTATGGCGGGCGTCTTTTCAATCATCTGACGGTGGCCGAAAACCTGGCATTGCCGTTCTGTTACCATGAAAACTGCATTCCGTCGGGCGCGGAAGATCGCGTGCATCGGACTTTGGCCGCGCTC
>JBFMDG010000185.1:0-11109 GCA_040754135.1 Verrucomicrobiota bacterium | reverse complement strand
CGGCAGCAGAGATTTTCAACAAAGCCAGATCGCGCACGTGGCTTTGGTCATGCGTGATCACACCTTCCTCGAGCCATTGGCGCAGACTCGATTTGAACAATGGATCGGTAAACCGCTCGCTCCAAATCGTGCTGTAACGCACTCCCATCTTCGTAAGCGAACCGTTCAAGTTGAGCATGCCAACCAATCCGGGCCATGTGCCGCTCCAATTCGCCACCGTCAGGATCGGGCCGCGGTGCGTGAATAATCCTGGAAGAACATGTTGACTGTACTGCCACACCGATTCGGCCAGGATGAGCGGGGCCGCTGCATCCATCTTTCGAAAAACTTCGAGCCCCATTTTTTGAGAATCGATAAACCCGTGTTGTTTCTCCCGATCAAAGGGGTGAGCGCGGATGATCTTCCAACCTTCCGCGCGCAACGCCTGAGCAAGCGCGGCTTCCATTTTGGCCTGTTCCGGCCAGCATTTCTGGTTTGCGGAAAGGCGGAGATCGCCATTGGCCACGAGATAAACCTGTCGCGGTTTCAGAGAGGTTGGTTGCATGAGCCCAAAGTTTAAGAGCAAAGTGCAAAGTGCAAAGTGCAAAGTGGAATGGGCGAAGGGCAAAGGGCGAAGGGCAAAGGGCGAAGGGCGTAGAGTGAAGGGTTACCGTGTATCCCGACAACAATATGAGGCGGGGTTTTGGCGATGCGTGGGCTGGCGCGCGTTTGGTTGATCAGCGGCGGCGCCGGCCTGGGCCGAAATAATAACCGCCACTCAAACGCACCCCGCGCGCGGCACGCTGATGAACCGGCGCCTGCCCGCGTTTCCCCTCTTCGAACAAGGCGGTGTACTTGTAGTTGAACCCTTCCAGTTTCACCCGTTCAATTCCTTGCCCAATGAAACGTTCGATGGCCGCCACATGTTTCCCGTCCTCGGCAACCATCAAGGTGAAAGCATCGCCCGTCGCTTCCGCTCGCCCCGTGCGCCCAATGCGATGCACGTAATCCTCCGGATGTTGCGGCACGTCGTAATTGATGACGTGACTGACATTGGCAATGTCGAGCCCTCGCGCGGCAATGTCGGTGGCCACGAGCACTTCAAATCTTCCATCGCGAAAGCCCCGGAGCGCCTGCTCGCGTTCACGCTGCGTGCGATTGGAATGGAGGATGGCCACCGCGTGATTGTTGCGCCGCAGCAAATGCCCGATGCGATCCGCGCGGTCTTTGGTGCGGCAGAAGACGATGACAGAGTCGTAATGCACGCGGTCGAGCAAGGCGAGCAGCAGATCGGTCTTTTGATCGTGCGCCACGGGATAAATGACATGTTTGACTGTTTCAGCAGGAGAACGCCGCACTCCAATCTCGATGGTGTGGGGCGAGTGCATGGCCCATTTGATGAGCGAATCGATTTCCGGCGGAATGGTGGCTGAAAAAAGCGATGTATGCCGATGCCTTGGGCAACGCTCGACAATTTTTCGCACGTCGGGCAGGAACCCCATATCGAGCATGCGGTCCGCTTCGTCGAGGACAAGAAATTGAACATGATCGAGCCGCACGTTGCCCTGCTGCAGATGATCGAGGAGGCGTCCCGGAGTGGCCACGAGGATATCGACGCCTTTCTGGAGTTGTTCGATTTGGCGGCCGTAACCGACGCCGCCGAACATGACGGCAATCCGCACTGGAGTAAAACGCGCGAGATCGCGGAAGGCCGTCTCCACTTGCGCGGCGAGCTCGCGTGTGGGTTCGAGCACGAGCACCCGCGGGTGTTTTTGCGGCGCGCCGAGTTTTTCCAGAATGGGCAAAGCGAACGCGGCGGTTTTTCCGGTGCCGGTTTGCGCGCTGCCAATGACATCGTGTCCGGCCAGAATCAAAGGAATGGCCCGCAATTGTATCGGCGTCGGTTCCACGTATCCCATGGCTTTGACGCCTTCCAAAATATTGTGAGAGAGACCCAATTTGGAAAAAGGCATGCCTTAAAATAACGGACCGGCGCAGAAATGAAAGGGTTTTGCCAAAAGCGTCTCCGCAGCAAAAGCCCGCTGCATTTGGGGGACATTTTCAGGAAGGAATTGCCTTACGAATTGATTCGCACATTTTTGAAGCGCACGCGAAGATGTGCACGTATGGATACGACCGATTTGAAATCTGATCAGGGTACAGATCGGGAAGTTCCCACAGAGACCGCTGGAACCGCTGTGCCGATTGCGGAATTCGCCGGCCGTCCCGATTACCCTGAATGTCTGCGCGGTCAACTCATCGACATCGGCGGCTACGTGGGTGTAGTGGCCGATATCGTTCATAACTCCATCAAGGTCCGATCACCCGAAGGGATGGTTCGGAGCTTCAATTTTCACACACTGCGAAAGCTGTACGGTCCGCGCCTCGAGCCGGAGCCCATCATTCCATCTCGAACTCTGCCCGAACCGCCTGAATCGCCCGAACCGGAGGAGCCAATTACGCCGAAGCGGCAGGTCATCGCGGAACCCAATTTCGATGCGCCCATTCAATCGATCCAGGCCTTTACCGGCCGCAGCGATTACCCGCAATGCACCCTCGGCGCTCATATCGAAATTGCCGATTACCACGGAGTGGTTGTGGAAATTGTAAACCGGTCGTTGAAGGTGCGATCGCCCGCTGAAATTACCCGGAGTTACAACGCGGACGCTTTGCGAAAATTGTATCCGCCGCCGAAAAGCTGAGCGCATCGCTCACGCCAGTTCCGGCCAGACTAATTCCAGGCTCGCACGCGCGCTGGGAAATTCACGAACCGAGACAAAGTGAACACCGGCATCGGCGCAGTTTTTTTCGTAGCGCTTGATCCAGATCTTGAACTCGGGAGTGACGATGAACACGAAGCCCTGGTTTTGATCCAGGGCCAGTCCGCGCAATGCCTGCCCTTTGAATTCGACCGGTTCGGCGCCGGCGGCCGGCTGCAAGACGCAACGTTGGGGGCTCCATTCAATGTGAGCGCCGCGCGCCGCATAGACGAAATGCACTTTCTGTTCGTTGATGTGCGTGATGTAAAACCCGCGAAATTCCGCCCCGCGCAAATCGAACAGGTTGTCGATCTCATGCCGGTTGAGGTTGATGATTTCAAAAAGGCGATCTTCGAACACACGGTAGAGGCTGAAGTAGCCTTCTTGAATGGCAATGCCAAGCCGCGCCGACAGCCTGGGAAAAAGTTCTTTCGCAATCCGCACTTCATCGGTTTCAACGAACCCTGGCGGCGCATCCGCGGACACCGCACTGTCTTCCGGAAGCTCCTGTTTTGCGGGCTCAGCTGCGGTCTGCTTTGGCTCCGCCACAACGGGAGCGCTGCTCGACGAAAGCGGAAGCGCCGGCGGAGAATCTTGAACGGTCTCAGAAGCTTTGGGTGGGATCGACGACTCGGCACGTTGCATCGTCGAATTCGTCGCGGGTTTCGGCGGCGTTGATTTTAATTCGGTCCTGCTCGACGAATCTGAAGCCGGCCCAGAGCTGCTGGCATTTAGAATTTCCGAGACCGATTTGGCGTTCGAAACGGGTTTTTCGATTTCGTTGCGGGGCGCGGCTGTTTTTTCAACCGATGATATTTTCGATGCCTCGTCCGGAGGCCGGAGTGCGGCCGTCAGCACCTCACTGATTTTCGCCAGCTCGCCATCGCCAGAGGTGTCGCTCAAGGTGAACTTCTCTTCGACCTTCGTTTCCGCGTTCAGAATGCTGAGCTCCCGATTATCGAAGGAGAGCGCGACATCAAATTGCGGTTGAAAACATCCGTTCTGCTGCATCTCGGCAATGTTATGATGCGTGAGCGCTTTGGTCACCGGCTCGCTGCCATCGGCAAATTCGCAGTGCAACCAGAGCGCCTGTTTGTTTTTAAGATCTCTGGCAATCCGCACGGTCGCGAGATTCGTCAGCGGTTCATCGATCGTGTGCGTCTTGTGAGCGTCGCCGGTAGCCGAGCGGCGAATACAAGGATGATTGAAAATCTGCTGCAATTGCGCGGCGGTGACTCGGCGGTATTGGATGTCGGGAAACTCGGGAATTTTTTCTTCGCCGCCATCCGGACGTTTTCGCCGGACGAGCAGGTAAGGCGGAGCAAGCCGGATCATGATGCCGGGTTGCAAGAGTTCGCATCGGACCGGGTCTTGCAAAATATCGAGATACTCCTGGCAAAGGTGCCCTTTGACTTCGAAGCGTGCTCCGGCGCGAATGGTCGTGAAATGAATGTCGAAGCCGGTCGCGGACACCGAGCTTTCTTTAATTTCGATGGCGATGTCATGATCGTTCTGGAGAGACGGGGCATACTTGGCATTCAGCAGCTCCTCCAATTGATGCGCCCCTTCCGCATTGATTTCAAAACGCGCACCGTCGATCTCGACGTAGCGTTGCAACGGATCGACGTGCACCTGCTTTGGAGGCAGGAGCACCCCACTCGTCACCCATGAAGGCAGGCCGCGCAAACCCGTTTCCATGCGCTCTTCGCCCCGCCAGCATTCGATCATGAGATGCCCGAGATGATCGACTTTGACTTTGAATTGCGCCTTGTCCGGCCGCGCCTTCGCTCCACTCACTGCGGAGCGCGCCGCCGGAACCGCCGGCTTAGGTGGCGCAACAACGGTGTGCCGTTTGTTGATTTCGTTTTCCAGACGCTGGAGCGCATCCGGTTCATTGGGATGAATGCGATCGCTGTTGATTGCGACCGTGCCATCGGCCGAAACCTGAAAGGATTGCGGCCCTTCAATCAATCCGCGCGTGACCCATTTGTAGCGGTCAAGCTGAACCCACGTTTTGCCCGGGAGGAGAGAAATGGATTCGGGCCCCAATCGAAGGGCAAATCCCTTGCGATTACCTTCCATGTCGTGTTCGAAATCAGCCGCCACCCTTTTTTCCGGACCTGTCCCGGTCATGCCCGCAAAAGCCATCGCCAGAAGGGCGGACGCGATCCATGCCTGACTCGAAGGGAACGCAACATAAAAAAAGCCGATACAGAGAAGGAGCGCACCGCTCGCGGCTGCCCAGCCGAGGATGCAGCGCGGACGGATCGCAGGCACAGTGGACGTGGATATCGCCGGTCGGATCCGTGACCTCGTCGGTGATGCAACGGCGTAAGAGCGCGAGGACATCCGCTTTGTCAGGTCGAAGTGTTGCGTTTCCATGGGACAATCGCACACTGCAGAGCTTTGCCGATTCCTGGGCATGGTAGCCCGAAACCCACCAGAAGTTCAAGGGCTTGCTGGATGCCGGCAAAAACCGTGAGCGACGATTCGGAAACGCAGATGGGCCGCAAGACGCGGCGCCGCGAAACACTCCGGAGCAATTGCCGCCGCCCTGGCCCGGCAAATCACTTTTCCATTACAGAGCCTGTCAGAAAATTGCGTGGGCTCTCAGATCGCAACGGGTTGCCCGTGACAAAGCGCCGATTGGTAACAGGCGTTCATGACCTGCTGCGTTTTAAAAGCAATGGCCGGCCATTCGTCGTTCAATTGGCCGGTCAACACTTGTGCCGAAAAATTTCGGAACAGGCGTGTTTCTTGCGCGTTCGGATGGTTGTTGCTGTACTCGGCAATGGCCCATCTGCGGAGGTGCGGTTCCATGTTGAACCGGCAGCCATTCATCGCGTAAGTGGGCGCGTTGGTCTCGAACACCGCTTCGCTTCCAAAAAATGGCAGCACAAAATCATTCACGACCAATTGCCCTTTCGTGCCGCTGACGTGCGCCCATTGCTGATTTTCGGTCACAAACGAACAATAAAATCCCAACGAAACGCCCCCATCAAAAAAAAGTTCGCCCGAGAATTCCGTGGGCACAGGAGCGGGGCTGTCTGCACGGCCGAGTTGGGAAAGAATGCGCCCGGTGACTTCGCGTGGCAGCCGCCCTTTCATTGCCCAAAGCGCGAAACGAATGCAGTACCATCCCAGATCCCCGAGGCAACCATGCGGTTCCAGACCGCTGTGCACGCGAATGTTTTCGGCATAGAAATCGGGCCCGGCGCAGAAGCTGAATCCCGAGGCGATGCGTTTGAGATCGCCAACTGTGATGCCATCGTCCAACACGGAACGAATGCCCTCGAGACGCCGGCTGTGCATGAACATCACGCCATCCATGAATTGAACGCCGTGCGCGCGGCAGGCATTCGTCATCTCCTGCAAATCGGCCACGCTCAGTGCGCAGGGCTTTTCGCAAACGATATGTTTGCCGACGGCAGCCGCGCGCAGGACCCATTCTTTCCGCAACGCCGTTGGCAATGGGATGTAAACCGCGTCCACCTCTTTCGACGCGAGTAACGCTTCGTAACTGCCGAGCGCGACCGGCGAAATTGGAAACGGCACTTCGGACTGGCACTCGGCAATAAATCGCTGGCTGCGCTCGAGGTTGCGACTGGCTACGGCCACGACGGTGGCATTGCCGGCATTGCGAATGGCTTGCCAATTTTTTCGCGCAATCTGCGCCGCGCCGAGAATGCCCCAGCGCACGGGATGGTTTGTCATAAAGATGTGGCCGCTTCGGCGTCAGGCTTTCAGGACGAGCGTCTGGCCCACTTCGCGGAGCGCCAGCCGGTCGGGTTCTTTCGAGAGCGCCGACTCGGTCCGCTCGATCGGTTCCAAAAAAGCCTCGTTGCTCAGTTTGAAGCTTTGGTGGTGCATCGGAACGAACAGCCGCGCGTGAGCCGCATCGGCCATGGCCACGGCTTGTTCCGGCGTGCAATGACTCCGGATCCAGGGATCGTAAGCGCCAATCGGCATGAGTGCGGCATCGAATGGACCGAGAGTTCGATATCCGGCAAATAGCGGTGTATCGGCGGTGTCGCCGCCAAAAAGAATGCGCCGGCCTTCGCGTTCAATGATGTAGCCATTGTAGCCGCGATAGGTGTCTCTCCGCACGCGCGCTCCCCAATGCTTGACTTCGATCGCGCGCACGCGCACCAAACCGTGTTGGGTCGAAATTTCTTTGCTTTCGCCCCAGCGCAGTTCCTCGATGCTTGAGTACGGTTTGCGCGGCAGCAAATCGGAAACGGATTTGGCGGTAATCGCCACTGGATTGCCGCGAATCGCTTTTAATGAGGGGATATCGAGGTGATCAAAATGGGCATGGGAAACCAGCAGCAAATCGATTTCCGGCAATTCACGCGGGCGCAAAGCACAAGCGGTCAGGCGCTTGGGTCCCAAAGTGCCAATGCCAAGATGCGCGCCAATCCGCCTGAACAAAGCCGGATCGGTAAGAATGCGGACACCAAAAAAATTCAGCAGCATCGTGGCGTGGCCAAGCCAGGCGATGGTAATGGCCTGATCGCTCCACTTCGAGGGATCTGGTTTGTGCGGCGCCGGCGCGATGGGCTGGCCAATCTCGAGAATGCGTGCCCGAAGAAATCGCGCTGCCCAGGAGGAGGATAATCCAAGCCATGCTCCACCGGCTCCAGCCAGGAGGCTGCCGGCAAAAAATGTCCGTCGATTCAACCGTCGGCGTTTCCGTTCCACGGAAATTAGGTAAGCGAGATTGCAAGCCCATGCAACCCATTTGCCATTTTGAGATTGGCTATCGCCAATTTCAATTTGCTGTTTCCCATCTTCCATCGGCCATGGCCCACCTTCCAATTCGCGTCAGGCAGGATAAAACGATTCGCTCAACCGCAGATTCAATCGGTGCATGGCCAGGCTCAATTCGGAAAACTTGCTCCGCAACGCCGGGTCAATCGCGCCGCTTTCCATTTTTCGTTTCACGCGCCGGAACCGATGCGCGACTGGCAGGTGCTCCTCTTCGTTGCCCAATTCGCGCAGGAGGCGGAGCGCTTTTGCGGCGCGTTTTTGGGCATCGCGAATTGTCTTCAGCGCTTGATCGACGGAGCATGCGCCGGCCTTGACCTCGAGCAACAAAGCGCATTCAAACTGGCGGCAACGCAACGGGCGATTAGCATAGATGGCACATTTGCAATCGGCGCCAAGCAGCGCGCAAGGTTGCGGCGCGCGTTCTTTTTGAAAAGCTTCCGGTGATGGCCTGGCGTTAACTTTCTTCAGCGGCAACCCCAATCGCCGGAGCATTTCTGCGTCATCGCCCGGCTGCACTTCCACGTCGCGAAAGAGGACTCCGTTGCAGCAAAGACCGCAGCGCAAACAAAGCTGATCCGTCAGCGGCAAATTCACCAGATCTTGGCCCGCATCTCGGGCGGCCGCCACATCGGCGCGTTTTCCTTGATTTGAAATGCTTCGAAGAACTCCGCCAGATTCACATGCGGCCCGATCGCGCGGAATTGTCCGGGGCTGTGCGAATCCACGGTTAAACGGCGGCGTAATTCCGCTTCGCGAAACTTGGTTCGCCAAAGCTGCGCCAGCGACAGGAAAAAGCGTTGTTCAGGTGTAAAGCCGTCGGTTTTTTTCCGTTTGGAAGGATCTTTGGCGAGTGCGCGCTGCAAGGCTTCGTAGGCGATGCTCGCTCCGCCGAGATCCGCGATATTTTCCCCGAGAGTCAATTGTCCGTTGATCTTGACTCCCGGCAACGGCTCATACTCGTTGTATTGTTTCACGACCTTTTCCGCGCGCGCTTCAAACGCTTTGGCGTCGGCTTCCGTCCACCAATCGTTGAGATTGCCATCCGCATCGAACTTGCGGCCCTGATCATCGTAGCCGTGAGTGATCTCATGACCGATGACGACGCCGATCGCGCCGTAATTGATAGGATCGTCGAGCGCGACGTCGAAAAAGGGCGGTTGAAGAATGCCCGCGGGGAAAACAATTTCGTTCTGCGTCGGATTGAAATAAGCATTCACCGTCTGCGGGGTCATGTGCCACTCGGTTTTATCCACGGGTTCGCCGATGCGGGCGAGCTGCCGTTTGGACTCGAAGACGGTGGCGCGTTGAAGGTTTCCGAGGTAATCGTCGCGCCGAATTTCGATGGCGGAGTAGTCGCGGAATTTTTCCGGGTGTCCGATTTTTTGGGTGAAGCGTTCGAATTTGGCGAGCGCTTTGGCGCGGGTGGGCGCTGTCATCCACTCGAGGTTTGCGAGGCGATCACGAAAGACGGCTTTAAGATTGCCGATGAGCTCGTTCATGCGCGCTTTGGCCGCGGGGGGGAAATGCTTTTCCACGTACAATTGGCCGAGAGCTTCTCCAATGGCGACATCGATGACGCGAGCCGCGCGCTGCCAGCGCGGTTCCTGAGCGGGCTGGCCGCGCAAGACGGTGCCGTAAAAGGCGAACGACTCTTGTTCGGCCGCGGCGTGCAGATAAGGGGCCGCCTCACGCAAAACGTGCCAGCGCAAATACGTCTTCCAATCGGTGAGCGAACGATCGGCTGAAAGCTTATCCAGCGCCTCGAAAAACGCCGGCTGCCGGATGACTAATTCCGAAATTTTTTCCAGGCCGGAACTGTCGAGAAACTTGCGCAACGGAACTTTGGGGTATTTCGAAGTCAGATCGGCGGCATTGAATTTGTGGTAGTTGGCAATTGGATCGCGAAGTTCCGTGCGCGATTTGCTCGCTTTGGCCAAATCCGTTTCGAATTCGAAAACAACCTTCGCCTGTTGCCTGGCTTCCGCTTCGGAGAGCCCGATCAAGCGAAACATTTTTTCCATGTGCGCCACGTAAGCCTCGCGCTGCCGCGCGAATCCGTCCGCGAGATAATAATCCCGGTCGGGCATTCCGAGGCCGCCCTGACCGAGGTAATAGGCATAGACAGAACTCTTCCTGGCATCGGCCGAAACGAAACTGCTGAAAACGGCGCTCACTTCGCGCTGCTGCAGGTCGGCGAGAAGCGCAAACAACTCCGAAAGATCGCGCAACCCGTCGATCCGCTTCCACTCGGCAAGCACCGGGTCAAAGCCGATGCTTTCGATGCGATTGGTGTCCATGGCGGAAACAAAGAAGTCGCCGACTTGCCGCAGTGGAGAGTTTTTGGGAGCCTCGGCTTTGGCGCTCGATTCCAATATGTCGCGCAACAAACGCCAGTTCCGCTCTTGCAATTCGTCAAAGCCGCTCCAGCGCGCTTTATCGTCCGGGATGGCGTTGTTTTTGAGCCAATTGCCAGCCGCATAACTGAAGAAATCCGTGCCGGGATCAACCGTTTTGTCCATGTGCTCGATCGAAAATCTCGGGACAGCCAAAGCCGACGCCGAATCCGCTCGGGCGCTGAGAACGCCCGACAGAAGTGTGATGGTCGCAACCATCACGCAGACAAAACGCAAACTTGCTAAATCAACGCGCGTGAACATGGCGCGGACCATACCTCAGGACCGACCGTCTGTCACGCGTGACGGAATGATCCGGCGGTGGGGGCAATGAATGATCTGAAGAGGTGCCCACGAAACACACGAATCACACGAAAATTAAAGGCCGCTGTGGAACTCGCCCGCTTCAAGGAACTGGTTCTTCCTTTGTTTCGTGGGCCATCGCTCCCGCTCTCACTCTGTACTTCGGCTGGCGGTCGCGTGCGATTCCGGTTCCCACGCCACATTGTACCAGCCAAGGAACATCTCATCCCACGATTGTTCGCCCCAATGCACGGTTGCTTTGGGATTGGGGTTCGACGGATTTTTGGCGGAGTTATCAAACCCTCCCGTCAACAACACCCAGGAACCCGCCGGGATTTGCAGCGGCTGACTGAGGATGTAGGTGCGTTGCCAGTTGAAATCATAGCGCGGAACGGAACAGAGCAAGCGCCGTTTTCCGTTCGGCAACAACAGCTCGAACTTCATCCATTTCCCGCGCAGATGCATGTGGGGCGTGACGCTGTAGAGCGTCGCATTGCGCGTGAATCCGTACATGGCCGACACTTCATAATTGGCGGCGCCGGGTGGAATCTCGAATCCGGCGTTTACCACCGGCACGGATTCGAAGCGCGAGGCCGGCTTTTCTTTCAAGAGGTAAAGCCCGATTTCAGTTTGATCGGTTTCTTCAGTCCCACAGGTCGTGTAATGCATTTCCAGGTCGAACAGCGCCTGTTTCGGGAGATGTTTGCCCGTCCCTTTGGGGAGCCAGCCTTGCGTGGTGCCTGGAGCCCAGCCCACGTACATCTCGCGTTCCCCGGTGTGATCCTTGCGGCCGCCATTCTTCACGCGCGCGATGACGTGATGGACCACTTTTAAGTTCCCCGGCTTGACCCACATGGCGCCGACCCATCCTTCCTCGGCGTTATTGGCGGCCACTTCGATATGCC
>JBFMDG010000184.1:0-11119 GCA_040754135.1 Verrucomicrobiota bacterium | reverse complement strand
TTCATCACGCGCTGGAAAAATTCCTGAGCGTTGTGAACGCGGGCACGCGCTGCGGCTTGTAAAGCCGCGCTCCGCACACTTCGGACCGCGGTGTCTATGACCCGCAGCAGCTCCGCAAATTCATCACGCGTTGGGATAATTCTGGAGCATCGTGAACACGGGCACGTTGCTGCGGCTTGTAAAGCCGCGCTCCGCACATTCCGGACCGCGGTGTCTATGACCCGCAGCAGCTCCGCAAGTCCATTACGCGTTGGATAATTGCTTGAGCGTCTTGAACACGGCCACGCGCTGCGGCTTGTAAAGCCGCGCTCCGCACATTCCGGACCGCGGCGTCTCTGACCCGCAGCACCTTCGCAATGCCTCTACGCGTTGGAAAAACCTTGAAGCGTGGTGAACACAGGCACGCGCTGCGGCTTGTAAAGCCGCGCTCCGCAGACTGCGGACCGCGGTGTCTATGACCCGCAGCACCTTCGCAAGTCCATTACGCGTTGGATAAATTCTGGAGCATCGTGAACACGGCCACGTTGCTGCGGCTTGTAAAGCCGCGCTCCGTTGCCGCGAAATTCGCCTCCGATCAGGGTCCGCAGGAGAGAGTCAGAGCCGGTCGCGCACTTTGAGGTAGTGATCCAACCCGAGCAGTTTTTTCACTTCATCGAACGTCATCGCTTTCAACGCCAGTTCATCCACGCGGCCGGTGCGCATCCAGGCTTCGCAAAGGTCACGCATGGCTCGCGCGCACACGAGCAGCGACTCGATCGGGCAGACGACGATCTTGTAACCGAGTTGTTCGAGTTCAGGCACGGGCAAGATCGGTGTCACGCCGCCGGAGAGCATGTTGACGAATAATGGGAATGGGACGCGACGCGGAATTTCCTCGAGCTCCGCCCGGGATTGCGGCGCTTCAATGAAGGCAATATCCGCCCCCGCTTCGCAGCATCGGTTGACGCGATCGATGGCATCGTCGAGCCCGTTCATTTGGCGGGCATCGGTGCGGGCGAAGATCAGAAAGTCCGGGTTCGAGCGCGCTTGCGCCGCCGCTTTGATTTTCAAAACCATTTCGTCAGTCGGGATCACTTGTTTGTTGGCAAAATGGCCGCAGCGTTTTGGCATCACCTGATCTTCAAGGAGAATCCCCGCGGCGCCGGCTGATTCGAACATCTCGACCGTGCGCTGCACGTTGTGCAAATCGCCATGGCCGGTGTCGCCGTCGGCAATCACCGGAATCGACACGCGCGCGGCCATGCGGCGGACGGCATCGGCCATTTCGCTCAGGGTGAGAAAATTAATATCGGGAAGACCCAGCATTGAAGCGCTGGTTCCGAAACCGCCGATGAACACGGTTTCAAACCCGGCTTGCTCGACAATCAGCGCGGTAAAGACATCATGCGCGCCGAGGCTTCGAATGATCCCAGGGCGACGGAGGAGTTCCCGGATTTGCTGAGGGCCGTGCGTTGGTTTCATAATCGCGGCGCATCTGCCGACGCGCCCGGTTATAGCGGTCCTCACTGGCCTTCACAACTTTTCTCTCGGCGCAATCGCTCGTCGTTTTGTCCCAGCATTTTTGTCCCGGCGCAGCGCCGCAGTCGCGCCGTCCCGCCGTCCTCCCGCGCTTGTGTTCCGTTCCGGCACTGGTTTAAAGTGGGCGCGGAAATGAACACGACCTTCCCTCGCACGCTCGTGGTGCGACAACGATTTCCCAAATCGCCATCGCTCGATATCCGCGCGGTCCTGCTCGCCGAACTCGATCGAATCCAGGCCAAGTTCAAACCGGGCGCACGCATCGCCGTGGCGGTCGGAAGCCGCGGGATCACGAACTTGCGCGAGATTGTGTCGGTGGTCATCGCGCGGCTCAAGCAGGCCGGCGCCAAACCGTTCATTTTTCCCGCAATGGGCAGCCACGGTGGCGCCACTCCGGAAGGTCAGGCGGAAATTCTGGCTGGTTACGGGATTGCCCCTTCGGAATTAGGCGTTCCCATTTTGCCATCGATGGAAGCCGAGCGCATCGGCACGACGCGCGAAGGGCTGGAAGTTTTTTTCTGCGCCGAAGCATTGCGTTCCGATGGAGTGGTGATCATCAATCGCATCAAGCCGCACACCGATTTCGCGGGCAGTCTCGGCAGCGGCCTGATCAAGATGTTGGTGGTCGGTTGTGGAAAACACATTGGCGCGGCGCAGTTTCATCGCGCGGCCATCCGGCTCGGCTACGAAGCGGTGCTGCGTTCGATGGCGCGATGCATTTTGGATACGGTTCCCGTTTTGGGCGGAGTGGCCATTGTCGAAGATCAGGCGCATCACACCGCGCAACTGGCCGTTCTAAAAGCGGATGAAATTTTTCGACGCGAGGAAGAATTATTTCGCGAAGCGGCCCGGCTCATGCCGCGCCTGCCCTTTTCCGACATCGATCTGCTGATCGTCGATCGCATCGGCAAAAACATCAGCGGCAGCGGCATGGATCCGAACATCATTGGCCGGCCGGTGCATGGTTACTCGGCCTTGCCCGATACCGCGAGCGATGATCGAGTCGCCGTCCGTCGGATTTTTGTGCGCGATCTCACTCCGGAAACGCACGGGAACGGCATCGGCATTGGCATGGCCGATTTCACCACGTCACGTCTGGTGCAACAGTTCAATGCGCGGATCACGTTCATCAATGCGCTCACCTCCCTCACACCGCAAAGCGTGAAAATCCCGATCCATTTCGATACGGACCGCGAAGTTCTCGAAAAGGCGCTGCCAACGCTGGCGGTGCCCGATCCGCGCGCCATCAAAATCGTTCGCATCCTGGATTCATTAAATCTGGCAACCGCTGAAATTTCCGAAGCTTACCTCGACCGGCTCGAAGCGCGTCCGGATCTCGAACCGGTTTCGATCCTGCGCGAAATGAGTTTCGATGCCGCTGGCAATCTCTTGCCGCTGTCCTGCTAAGTTCGAGCTCGAACGAGTGTGCTCCACGAGCGCGCTGGGTCAGAGGACAGAAGTCAGAGATCAGAGGTCAGAAGTGCCTCCATCGCTCGGAGCTACGGCGGGGAAGCAGGAGAACAGAGCGTAGGACTGGCGTCTCGCCTGTCACTGGGCATTCTGCAATTCTTCAACCCCATCTTATATCTGTGTCCATTCCGAAATGTTTTCCGCGGGGCGCGGAAAACTGCGCCCGAGGCGGGACGCGCTCCCTTTGGAACCGAGAGGGGAGGCGTTTGTAAGTGGCGGGATCCGCCCGCAGGATGAGCCAATCGCCTTGTTGCTCCAGTTCACCGGTGATCTCGACGGGTTCAGCAACAAGATCGAGCACTTCCTGATTTACAGCGCGTCCGTCGGATGAAACCAAAAGCAAATGCAACGTCGATCCGTCAGCGCGCCGCACCAGCAGGATCGGCGGAATTCCACCCCGGATGCATTGGATCGCGCAGGCGCGGTGAGGCAGCAACACTCCAGGATTCATGACGCCGAGATAACATTTGCTATCCACGATTTCACCGATGAACCGGTGGCGGCCGAGCGCAACGGACCCCGCCGGCGCATGCCTCGGGGGAGAACTTGTTTGAGACAACGATTGCCCCGCGTTGGCGCGCACCGGAGGATCGCCGGTGGTTTCGATCATCGTTTGGCCGTCGCGATAAATCAGCGTGCCTTTCAGCGTCACCGTCTGGCCCTCGAACTCGCGAGCTGTTTGCGGGTCGAAACCAAACTTGAACCGATTCACCAGGTAATAAGTGGAAAAGGCATTCGTCCGCGCATGAACTCCGGGACGCTGGACGAGCAAATGTGGATAAGGCTGGCTTCGCAGGATTCCGCTGAACTCCTTGACCCGGCCCCATTCGAAAACACTGACGCCGATGGTGTGTTGCGCCATGGCGAAAACGATCGCGGCCGCAAAGGTCAGCGCAGCCGCGCACGCCACCACAAACCGGACGCGTCGCGCGATGCAGGCCGGCGCCTTGTCCTCCCAACCGATGTAAAACTCATCCATAATTACGATCTTCGATGCCATTCACGTGACGAACATAATCAAACGGTCAACGGTTCTGAACGCGAGGGGGCCACAATATCGCTTTGAATGGAGGCTGGTTCGGCGCGTGTTCCCGGCGGGTTCGGCCTGGGATGAACCAGCACGCGGCCATTGCGAACGCGCACATTGAAGGTCGGCACTTTTTCCACGAATGGCGGCGGGGAAGCGCCCGTGTCCGGCAAATACTGGTAACCATGCCACGGGCAAGTAATGCAACCATCGAGAATCCGGCCTTCGCCCAGCGGCCCATTCTGATGCTGGCAAACGTTCGAAACGGCGGAGATTTTTCCGTCATATTTGAAAATGGCGACACGTTCGCCGCTCAAGCAAACGATACGGGCGCGCTTTTCCGGAATTTCCGCAACGGCACAAACATCGATGAACGCATCGAGGGCGTCCGGAGGAAGAGGGTTCGGGTCCAGTTCCGCATCGAGGCGCTTTTCCTTTCGCGCGGCGGCGAGGTGCAACGCGAGCAAGCTGCAAAGACCGATGCCGGCGGTGGTGGCGTAGATGGGATGCAGCTCGGCCTGGAGCATTCCGAACGTGACGTGCAGCAGGACCAGCGCGTAGGCGGCATAAACCAGCATGTGCAACGATTTCCAAATGGGCGGCGTGAGATTGGCGAGCCAGAAATCGTGGCTGGTGGCGGCCATGAGCAAGACAATGATCAAAGCGAAAAATCCAAACGGCTGGAATGGCACCCCCGCGATCGAACTCACGATCGGACTCGATTCAAATATGCTGGCGAAGGCGTTGATGCTGCCTCCGGCGTGATAGGTCAGCAACACCAGCCCGGCATGAATCAAAGCCAGCAAGGCCATCGTGACTCCGGCATGGCGGCGATTGTAAAGCAAAGGCAGGAAGACCGGATTGAGCCGGCAGAGCGGCCCAATGCAAAGGATCAATTGCAAAAGCAGAAACGCCGCAAGACCCGTGGCGCGCAAGAGGAGGATCTCATCGGTGACCCACGGAAAAAATACTTTCGCTGTGAGGCCGAAAAGCACGAGAAAACCACCGACTCCAACAGCGAGTGTGGCATCGTAAATCCGTTTTTGCCGGTTCCATTGAATAGCCTGATATGCGATCGACATGACTGAGCGAGGGCTGTCGGATTTATTTTTTGGCAGCGCGAAAGATTTTCGACCAAACCACCACTTCGTGATCCGCCAGGCTGTAAAGGATGAGGCGGCCCAATTCGTTTTTTGCCGATGGCGGCAGCGGAAACTTTGAGGCCGAACCAATCGCGCCGAGCAGCGTAGCGCGATCCCCCAGTCCTTGTCGGGGTTCGGCTTCACCCGGCTGCCAGTAGAGCAGCATGTCGGCGCGCACGAGATCGCGAAAGAGGAGTTGCACCGTCAGCCTGCCATCGGTCTGTTCGCGTAAAGTAGTAATAATTCGGCTCTCGCTGAAAAGGTTCGGATCGGTCCAAAGCGCACGCGTTGTCGGCATCTCCGACGGGCTGAATGTTTTCGAAGCCATCACAGGAATCCGTTTGCGTGCCGCAATTCCGGTGGCAAACGCGAGAGGCAAAATGAGCGCGAGCACGTAAAAGACGCGACGATGCCGTTGACGAAGCGGGCGAATCATTGTCGTGACGAATGCAATTCAGGTGAGGGCAATTGAGCAAGGCGCCGATGCGCATTGTGTTCCTCGGGTGGGTGGACTGCGCCTGAGATGCAACGCAAGGCGAGCAGCGGCCAAAGCAAAACGGCGCCGGGAAAAATCATGGCGCGAAAACCCCAAGTGCCTTGCGCGGCTTGCGGATCGATGCGGCCGGCGCCGATCCATACGAACGGAATGGCGAAGATTATTCCGCATCCGAGGTAAACTGCGAGTGCCTTGAAAAAAAACTCGGTCATGGTCTGGCAACGGGTTGGACGCGGTTGAGATGTGCCGAAAGTTCAGCATTCAAAGAAAAGCTGATCACCGTGCGGATGAGCACAATGGCGCCGAGCGTGATGAGGTCGCGGGGCGTGGGTTTCATCAGCGTTTCAATGATGTCCGCCGCGATGAGAAACTCGAGGCCGAGCAACAGATAATAACCGAGGTTTTGCCGCAACAAATGGCGCGCGATCACCGGATCGGCGCCGCGCGCGACGGAAATTTCCGCGCGCAGAAATGCGCAGAGCCCGAGGCTTACGCCAAACACGATGACCAACACACCGAACAAACCGATGGCGAAGGTGGCGTGCTCAAGAAATTGCAGCGAGTGATGCATCTTCAACAACAGCGGAACGGGTCCGAGGTTCAATCCAACCGGGTGAATTCAAACGTGCCAAAGGGAACGATCGTTCCATTCACGAGCGCCGGAAATCCAGTGAACCGGGTGATGACGCCCCGAGGAACGGTCACCTGATCGGGAGCGGCATAAGTGCCGCCACTGTCCGTGCCGGCATCGTGCCCAAAAAGAGTGACGATTTTTTTCGACGCCCACGCGTCATTCTCGATCAGGCTCAGGCTGTCCACACCGACAAACCAATCAGGGCTCGGCGCCACCATGGAACAGAGCGTGACAAGTGGAAAATCGCGCCGCATCGGTTGCGGAAAAACAAGCAGCCGCGACCCGGGGCTGGGGTTGATGCCACCGCCCGATAGGGTGAGGTGGGCGGTTCCGGCGCTGATGGCGGCATTCACTTCCGAGAGCAACCGCGGCTGGCTGCCCAGTTCCGCCATCAGCCGAATTCCTTCACTGGCGGTTTCACCCTCACGCCAGAAGTGAACCCGCTCATTGTGCACGCCCCCGACCAAACCGGACCAATGCGCCGAGCCCGCGGGGAATTGTTCCGGGTGCGTTTGCTGGCTCCACGTGGCGTTGAAGACGACCTGATAACGCGCCGTGAAATCCTGCACGACGCGAAAGTAAGCCTGGCTCCCGTTCAGCGGCACCGAAGCCGTCGTGGCCGTGGTTGGGGTTCCGACGTTGATCCATGCGTCATGAAGGCTCGATCGCATTTGCAGTTGGTAACTCGGCCGTCCATCGATCCAGTTCATCACCAGTTCATTTCCTTGGCGTGAAATGTTTGAAATCCGGAATGGCGCCGCTTCGGTGAATTCAACCGTCAAAACGGGAGCGCGCGCCGGGTCTTCGCGCGACGCGAAACGCCGAGCGGTTTCGCTCGTGGTTTCAAGTTCTGTCATAAAAACCCAACCGTGGTTTTCGGCAGCATGCGCGAGCCACGATGCGACGTCAGCGACTAAGCCGGGCGCGCTGGCGAATTCATATTCTCCGATGCCTCCAATCTCCACCGCCGCGCTCGGTTCCGAGGAAAAGTCCTTCCCGATGGCGCCGCCCGGAGCGGCCCAGGGCGCTTCCGGAAGCTGCCGATGCGTCCAGGTGCTTTCGCCGGAACTGGCCGGCGCGCCAAGACTCGATCTCTTGCTGCCTTCGTTCCACGGCTGCAACACGCGCCGCAAAACAAAGCGTGAAGCGACTCCGCCGCCGGCATTCACGCGGGTCGCCGTCACTTTCAAGGAGACCCGAGTAACGGTCGCGCCCGCGGGGATGTTCGAGCCGACGTCGAATCGCAGGAGCGCGCGAGTGCGCGTGCCGTTGCTGACGGTGCCGGCGGCGATGTTGGTGTGACCGCCAATATTATGATCCGGACTGAACTCGGAAAGGAACGTATCGGCGCTCGGTTGCAAAACGACCGTGGCACCGATGGCGTTCGTGGCCAAACCCGTTTCAAAGGCAAGCCCGAGCGCCAGGCCAAAGCCGAGAACCATTTCCCGAATTATTTTCGTGTTCATGAGAGTTTGCATGAGGAATTCAACCTTTGCCGTAAACCGGCACAGCCGCGCCATGAATAGCCCGCGCCGCATCTGACGCGAGAAAAAGGATGGCCTCGGCCAAAGCCGCCGGTTCCACCCACTTCGCGAAATCCGCATCCGGAAGCGCGGCGCGATTCTGCGGCGTATCGATCGTCCCTGGCAAAATGCAGTTCACGTTAATGTCCGCTTCCTTCAATTCGTCGGCCAGCGCTTCTGTCAGCCGCACCACCGCGCTTTTGGAAACACTGTAGGCGGCGTACCCAGCGCTTCCGTTCAACGCATCGCGGCTGGCGACATTGACGATTTTGCCTCGTCCCTGCCGCAGCATTTGCGGAATGACAGCGCGACAACAGTGCAGCGTCGTGCGCAAATTGATGTTGAGCAGAAATTCCCAATCGGCGTCGTTCGATTCATGGACGGGCTGTCCGCCGCGCCAGCCGCCGACGGTATTCACGAGGGCATCGATTCGTCCGAAACGCTCGATTACATTCGATGCAAGATTTTCAACGGAACTCGCATTGGCGAGATCGATACCACCCGCCAGCAAATGGCCGGGATCATCCACCAGAGCGGCAAACACTTCGCGCAACCGTTCGGGCGATCGATCAACCAGCACGGTCCGGTAGCCCGCGGCTTGGAAAGAGCGCGCGGTGGCCTGGCCAAGATTGCCGACGGCGCCGGTGATGATTGCAACACTTTCGATAGGCTTTCGCATAAAGATGAATTGGAGAATTACGCCACAACAGGTTCGGCCAAGGTTGCCGTGGCCTTGCCGTGGGCGGCGGCCGTTCGATATCCGAACCGATCGAGCAGGTGATCTCCCACACGCAACGCATTCGCCATGATCGTCAGCGCCGGATTCACCGCCCCGCTCGAAACAAAGAAGCTCGCGTCCACAACGTAGAGATTATCCACTTCATGCGCCCGGCAATGAATGTCGAGCGCGGAGGTGCGGGGATCTTTGCCGAAACGAATGGTTCCATTTTGATGGGCGACGCCGGCCAGCGGGATGCGTTGTCCGGCGTAAAGACTGCGCGAGAACAAACCTTCGTGGCAATCGTGGCCGTGCACACCGCAACGCGTTTGCTGTTGCAGCAGGTTTTTCAGTTTCGCAATGAGCCGGCGGTGACCTTCTTCATTGTTGGGCTGATAGCGGAGCACGATATTGCCATCGCGATCGAGCGTCACACGATTATCCGGATCGGGCAGATCCTCGGATGTGAGCCAGAAATCGAGCGAATGGCGTCCCATCAAATCCAATGTCCAATGCGGCGCAATGGCGGGCGCGCCGGCTTTCAAAGTGTCGCCATCCAATTTGCCGACGAAGGAGATGTGACCCATGGGGAACTCCCACGCGGAAGTCGGAAGGTAGTAATCGTTGATCGAAAGTGTCTTTTGAAACACGGTCGGGTTGGGACATTTGGAGATGGCCATGAGCACGGAATTAACGTGGCCCATGTAATGGCGGCCGACCACGCCGGAACCATTGGCGAGACCGTGCGGGTGTTGATCGCTGGCGGATCGTAAAAGCAGCGCGGCGGAATTGATCGCGCCGCACGCCACCACCACAATGTCGGCGCTGAGCTCGATTCGTTCACCGCGCCGTTCGACGATCACCTGGCGCACCGCCGTTCCGCTGGGTGTTGTTTCGAGGCGCGTCACCTTGGCGTCTGGCATCAAGGTCACATTGGGAAATTCCAAGGCCGGATCGACACAGCAAACCTGCGCATCGGCCTTGGCGTTAATCAGGCAAGGATGCCCATCGCATGTGCTGCAGCGAATGCAAAGACTCTTGCGCGGGTTCCGCTCATCGAGCATCACCCCGAGCGGCGTATGGAACGGACGCAAGCCAAGACGCGCGATGTCGTCATGCAATTGTTGAATGCGCGGCTCGTGGCTGATTGGCGGATGCGGAAAGGGCGCGCTCCGCCATGGCTCGGTTGGATCTTCCCCTTCCTGCCCGTGCACATGATAAAGACGCTCGGCCTCGGCATAGTAAGGTTCGAATTCCTCATACGAAACCGGCCAGGCTGGAGAAATGCCGCCATGATGCCGCAACTCGCCAAAATCGGCTTCGCGCAATCGGAAAAGAGCGGCGCCGTAAAATTTCGTGTTACCACCCACGTAATAATTCGTGTGCGGATGCAGCGCGTGACCGGCGCCATCGCGCCAGACTTCTTTGGTGTGATATTTCCCTTCGGCATTGACGGCGCGGGTGCTCCAGTTCTCTTTTTCCCGCGGGACGTAAGGACCGCGTTCGATAAGCAGGATCCGTTTGCCGCTCGGCGCGAGCCGGTAAGTCAGGGTGCCTCCGCCCGCGCCGGAACCAATGATGATGACGTCGTAGTGATCGGGCATGTGAGTTCGTCGCCGGGAGGAAAGAAACCTTACAGAAGGTTGCGTGCGCGACCGCAATCATTCGCACTTTCCTGTTCACATTGAAGCCGGGGAGCGCATGGTGGGCGCTGCTGAAGCGGCGGCGGCGTGCGGTTGGACTCCGGTTTGGCCGCAAAAGATGCAGCGCTGGCGATGGCCATGATGGAGTTTTGGACAGGCCTTTGAACCCGTGGCGTGAGCGAACAAAAAGATCTGCGCGGCGGCAAGCATGCCAAGCAATGGGGCTGCAAAATAAATCCAACTGTGAGTCCAAATTCCACTTGGAATGGCAGAAGCGGCGGTGCGCGCCGGATTCATGCTCATCCCGGAAAGCGGCGCTTCGAAAGTGATGTAAAGAAATACCAATAACCCCGCAAACATCCCGGTGTAAGAAGCCAGGCGCGGCGCGTTCGTCACAAACAGCACCATCAGCATCATGCCGCAGGCAATGACGATCTCGGCCAGAAACGCCACGCCCGCGCCAGCCGCCCCCGGCACCGTCGCAACGTACTGCACCGAAGAATGCTCCAGGATCTGACCCAGAAAAAGTTTGGCGATGAACACGCCGCACACACCGCCGACGAATTGCGCCCCGACATAAAATGCCGCATCGCACGGGTTAATTTTTCGGAGGTGAAGAAACGTCAGCGTGGTCGCCGGGTTCATGTGCGCACCGGAACGCTGGCCCCAGGGTGAATAAATGAGCGCGATCGCGGTGAGGCCCATGGCCAGTCCGATCAAGGCGCGGCGCAAAAAGGCATTGGCAACGAGCGGATGAATGGGCGAGGCCGGATGCTCGATCAACGCGGTAAATCCGATGGCCGAAATCATGAACGTGCCGAGCGCCCATGCTTCAATCAGGTACTCCGGCCAGTGCTTTTGCAGGGCCGTAATCATCTCCCTGCCAAAGCGGCGGCACTGTCCCGAACCGCGAAAGCATTGTCACGCTTCGCGCTCGTTGCCGTTTCC
>JBFMDG010000183.1:0-11183 GCA_040754135.1 Verrucomicrobiota bacterium | reverse complement strand
GCACAGGATACGGGACGGACCGAAAGCGAAACGTATAGAGCCCGCGGCGATAGCGCTCGGGCCCGGTCACTTCCATCCAGGTTTTGGGGCCATAGCTCGTGGGGGGCTGATACAGAAAAGCCGGCGAAGGCGCGTAAACGCTCGGGCCACCGAGGCGGGGATTGAGCAGACCGCTCGAGGCCAGCGCGATATCGCGGACAATCTCCGCTTCCACGCGGTGGCGCGCGCCTCGTGCGAGCAAGCGGTTGTAACGATCTTTCTCGTACGCCTCCGGCGTGACTCGCGAGCTCTGCCGATAGGCAGACGACTTCACGATCAACCGATGCATCGCTTTCATGCTCCAGCCCCGGTCCATCACCTCGCAGGCGAGCCAATCGAGCAGTTCCGGATGGGAAGGCGCGGCGCTTTGAATGCCGAAATCCTCCGCTGTTTCCACGATCCCAGTGCCAAAATAGGTTTGCCAGATTCGATTAACCAACACCCGCGCGGTCGTGGGAGATTTTCGGTCCACCAGCCATTTCGCCAGCGTCAATCGGGTCGGCTCCGCTGGTTCGGGCAGCGGATGCAAAAACGCAGGCACACCGGCGCGCACTTCCTTGCCAGGTTTCAACCAGTCGCCGCGTTTAAACAAGTGTGTGGGACGCGATTCATCGCCTGGACTTCGATCTCTGCGCGCGAGCAACGTCAACGTCGGCGTTCCCTCGGGCCATTGTTTCCAGAGCTGTTCTATCTGTTCGTTCGCCGATGCGAATTCGGGCACGGTGGTTCGCCAATAACTGAACACCGCGCGTATTTGCGTGGCCGTGCGCTCTTCGCGGGGTAATTTCAAAATCGCTCGCACCGAGGCGGGCACCGCATCCGCCACCACATTCGTGCTGCGACAAACACTCAGGCGGAACCGTCCAAGATTGTGATTCATGTTGTCGTCCGAATTCCAACCGCCATGGTTTTGCATCAAGCGGAAGTTGAGCTCGACTCCATTCGGGAATTGCAGCGGTTTCTCCGGAATGAACACCGCCTGACGCGCCTGATTCCGCCGGCCCGGTCCGGCATCAATGCCCCATGCCGTGTCGCCATTGCCATCGATGGCAAATGCCACCGGCCCATACACGCGCTTCTTCCCGGAACGATCGTCAAATTCGAGTTCGAGCGCCTTCTCCGCATTGGCAAAGTCGGCGGTAGCCTTGATGAACTTCACTTCCACCTTGTTCGTCCGATTCTGCAAATCGACGGCCTCGACTTTGAACTCGCTCAAAGCGGACATGCCCTTGATCGAGCGTCCGGGGCCGTGGCAAGGCAAGTTGGGATCCGTGAGCTGTTCCAGTCGAAACGCGCCGATCTCACTGAGCTGATTGGTGCCCCGAAAATGCGCCGTCCATTTCGTCGGTGCGTAACTCGCCGCGCGGATCGATCCGTCGCTGTGGTAATAAAAGCGCTCACCGTTGTCGCCGGCATTGCGGCATTCCACGACTTGCCATTCCGGTTGATTGTTTCGCACTGATTCTTCCCAGAGGGCCATGCGCGATTCCCAATCGGGCGTGGCGTGGCGCAATCCATCTTCGAGGTCGCGCATTTGGCGCAGGAGATTGGCCCGTTGCATTTCTTCTGCGGGGGTGTAGGCGACCATTGACGATTCGTGGTCATTATTGAGGAAGGCAAAGAGACGGTAATATTCCTCCTGCGTCAGCGGATCGTATTTGTGGTTGTGGCATTGCGCGCATTGAATCGTCAACCCGAGCACGCTTTTGCCGATGCAATCCATCCGGTCAAACAAGCCGTCCATGCGGAACTGCTCGGGGTCCACGCCTCCCTCTTCATTGAGCATCGAGTTGCGCAGGAAACCGGTCGCGACCAACTGATCCTGCGCCGGGTTTGGCAACAAATCGCCCGCCAGTTGCTCGATCACGAACTGGTCGTAAGGCAGGTCGCGGTTCAGCGCATTCACCACCCAATCGCGGTAATTCCAGATGAACCGCGGCTTGTCCTTCTCGAATCCGTCGCTGTCCGCGTAGCGCGCGGCATCGAGCCAATGACGCCCCCAGCGCTCGCCATAATGCGGAGAATTCAACAGCCGCTCGACCTGTTTGTCGTAGGCATCCTCAGAACGATCCGCCAAAAACGCATCCACTTCCGCAAGTGTTGGCGGCAGCCCGATTAAATCAAGCGAGAGCCGGCGCAGCAGCGTGATGCGATCGGCTTCGGGAGCGGGCTGGAGTTTTTCCTTTTCGAGCCGGGCGAGAATGAACTGATCGATGGGATTGCGAATCCATTTTTTATTTTTCACTTCCGGAACTGGCGGGCGCACCGGAGCTCGGAATGCCCAATGGTCCCGCGCCCGGTCGCTCTGCGCCGAATCGTTCGCGCTCTCCGGCCACTCCGCGCCCTGGTCAATCCACGCGCGCAGCATTCCAATCTGCTCGGAGGTGAGCGGATCGCGCTTTTTCGGCATGCGTGTGGCCCCTTGAATTCCGGCCACGGCATGGATCAACAGGCTGTCCGCACTTTTGCCCGGAAGAATGGTCGGGCCGGATTCGCCGCCTTTGAACGCGGCGGCTTTGTTATCGAGGCGCAATTCGCCTTCCTCCTTTTTCTTGCCATGACACTCGAGGCAATGCGTCGCGAGCAGCGGTTGGATGTCTTGAATGAAATCGATCTTGCGGGCAGCGGGCGGCGGCAACGAATCGGCCGCACTCAGCCGCTGGGATCCCGCATTCACAAAGACGGCCACTATGGCGGCCATGGCGCGCAGCCATTTCTTCCAGTCCGGGTAAAAGTTGAAATGCACAGCGGATGGAATTTATGCCGGACTCCGCGCTGGCAGTCATGCAGAAATTGTGCGTCAGCGTCGCAGTGCTTTCCCCGACCGAATCGTGCTCACCGGGGAAACCTCTAACACAAATTCATACCGGGCCCGAAAGACGGATCGCTTGAAACCTGCTATGAGACTTGAAACAACGCAGGCGGGCGCTGCCACTCGCCTTTTCGCCTGCGTCGAGTCGGAAAATTGATCGAGTCAATCAAGTGAGGTTGCGCCGGGCGTGTGCGGTGATCCCAACCAACATGGGAAAGGCCTTCGCCTCCGAATCACCGGGCGAACGAGCTGTGATCGCGTCATCCCTTTGCAACGAATGCCAGGACGAATGGCCATGCCGGGTATGGAATCGAGAGCGCGTGCCTGGGAACCGCCGGAGACAAACAATGCTGCTCCGGTGGAGGTGCTCGAAGCGCACGCGCGGCCTGTCGCTCGCGGCAAATTCATTTTTGTCGGGCAGGAAAAACTATACCTCCGCGGTGTCACTTACGGGCCATTCCCTCCGGATACGAGCGGCCTTTCATTTCCTGACGCGCGGCGCGTGGAACAGGATTTTTCGGCCATGATTTCGCACGGAGTGAATGCGGTGCGAACTTACTTGCCTCCTCCCATTTGGCTGCTTGATCTGGCCGGGTCGATGCACTTGCGCGTCCTGGTGGGGCTCTCGTGGGAGCAACATGTGGCCTTTCTTTCCGATCGCTCCCGCAAACGCTCCATCCAAAAGGCCGTTCGCGATGGCGTGCGCCAATGCGCCGGGCACCCGGCCCTTTTAGGTTACGCCATCGGCAATGAAATTCCCGCCTCCATCGTGCGATGGCATGGGCGCGGGGCCATCGAGCGATTCCTTCAGCAACTCGCTGAACTGGCGCGGCAAGAAGATCCGGAAGCGCTGCTCACGTATGTGAATTACCCGACCACCGAGTATTTGCGTCTGCCCTTTGCCGATCTCTGCTGTTTCAATGTTTTTCTCGAATCACCTCGGGCGCTCGCTGCCTATCTCGCCCGCTTGCAAAACCTAGCCGGTGACCGTCCCTTGCTGCTGACGGAACTCGGACTGGACAGCCGGCGTCATGGGTTCGCGCATCAGGCGACGGCGATCGATTGGCAGATTCGAACTGCTTTTAACGAAGGCGTGGCTGGCACGTTCGTATTTGCCTGGACTGATGAATGGCACCGTGGCGGTCAAGAGATTACCGATTGGGATTTTGGATTGACCACTCGCGACCGGCAAGCGAAGCCGTCGCTCATTGCGGCGTGCCATGCGTTTGCTGAAGTGCCCTTTCCCGAGCGCTCCCGCTGGCCATCGATTTCCGTGATCGTTTGCACGTACAACGGCGCGCGCACTCTGCGCGAATGCCTCGAGGCGCTGCAAAATCTCGATTACCCCGACTATGAAGTCATCGTGGTCAACGACGGATCGACCGATGCCACGTCGGAAATCGCGGCTGAATTTGAAGTTCGGTTGGTTGACACCCCGAATCGGGGATTGAGCGCGGCGCGGAACACCGGCTTGCAGGCCGGCAAAGGCGAGATCGTGGCCTACATCGATGACGATGCTTACCCAGATCCGCATTGGCTCAAGTATCTCGCCACCACTTTTGAGCGGTCGAGGCATGTGGCCGTCGGAGGGCCGAACTTTGCGCCGCCGGGGGACGGCGCGATAGCCGAGTGTGTGGTCAATGCGCCGGGCGGGCCGGTCCATGTGCTGATCAATGATCGCGAAGCGGAACATATTCCCGGATGCAACATGGCTTTTCGGAAATCGGCGCTTGAGGAAATCCGCGGGTTCGATGCGCAATTTCGCGTGGCGGGGGACGACGTGGATGTCTGCTGGCGCATTCTGGAACGCGGCTGGACGATCGGTTTCAGTCCCTCGGCTGTGGTGTGGCATCATCGGCGGAACTCGATTCGCGCTTATTGGAGACAACAGCAAGGTTACGGCAAAGCCGAAGCGCTGCTCGAACGCAAGTGGCCCGAGAAATACAACGCGGTGGGCCATATTCAGTGGTCCGGGCGGCTGTACGGCCGCGGTCTGACGCGCCGCCTGTTTAAACGTCAGCGCGTGTATCATGGCCCGTGGGGATGCGCGCCGTTCCAGACCCTGCATGAGTCCAGCCCAAGCCTACTGACGATTCTGCCGACCATGCCGGAATGGTATCTGGTCATCATGGCTTCGGGTGGACTTTCGCTGCTGGCATTGCTTTGGCCAAAACTCGTGGTCGCGGTGCCGGTGTTCATTTTTGTAGCCGGTGCGACGCTCTGGCAAAGTTTGCTCAGCGGCTGGCAAGCGGTTTTTCCCAGCGAACCCCTCCCGCCGCCGGCTCGGTTCAAACTCCGCCTTTTGACTGCGGCCGTGCATCTCCTCCAACCATTGGCGCGCTTGTGGGGACGCGCCCGACATGGGCTCACCGCATGGCGGCGGCACACGCATCGGGCCCGGCTTTTCCCCGTGCCGCGCACCTTCAGCTATTGGGTGGAAATGTGGCATGCTCCGGAAGTGATCCTGCAGGAGATCGTGCGCGCTTTGCGCAGCGAACGCGCTGTGCTCGTGCTCGGGGGAGAGTACGATCGCTGGGACATTGAAGTGCGTGGAGGACTTCTGGGCGCCTGCCGCATGCGCGCAATGGCCGAGGAACATGGCGCCGGTCGGCAATTGTTCCGATTCCGTTGCTGGCCGCGTTCATCGTGGCAGGTGTTAACTGCAATCCTGGTGTTCACCGCTCTGGCTTGGGGAGCCGCATTCGATGAATCGTGGGCCGCCTACGACGTGCTCGCTCTCGTCACGTTGCTGTTGCTCGGGCGAACGGCCTTTGAATGCGCCTGCGCGCTCGGAGCCATCGATCGCGCGCTCAAGGAAACTTTTTTGCGAATCCAGGAAGCGGCGCCGGATCGTGATTTTGTTTTGCAATTTCATCATCCGCAAGAAAGCCCGAATCAGATGAATGCCGCCACACCGGTTCACTCGAAATCGGAGTCCAGTTGAACACCTCCCACCCATGACCTCATGCCATTCGAGTGGACGCGCGATCGAAGCCGGCCAGCCGAAGCCGAAAGGCCGCTGGGAGCTGGCCACGCGCTTGTGGATCGAAACGAAAGGGTTTCGCGGGCATGTGGCCGGGCTGTTTCTTATCAGCGCGATTGGGATGTGCTTCACGCTGCTTTCGCCCATTCCGCTGCAACTCGTCATCGATTCGGTGCTCGGCAATCGTCCATTACCTGCGGAAGTGGAAGCGTTGCTTCCCGCGCGCGTGGCCATCGAACGGGATTGGTTGCTCGGCATTCTGGCGTTGACCGTCGTGTTAATCGCCGCCGCCAAACAACTGGCCGATCTTGGGTATTCGTGGCTGCGAACTTTCACCGGCGAAAAGCTCGTGCTGAACTTTCGATCGAAACTTTTTCGCCAGACACAAAACCTGTCTCTCTCCTACCACGACACGTTGGGGCCGGCCGACAGCACCTATCGGATTCAATATGACGCGCCCGCCATTCAGTGGCTTGCGGTGGATGCGATGATCCCGATCGCAACAGCGTTCCTGACGTTGCTGGCCATGATCGTGGTGCTGGCCAGCATCAATTCGATGATTGCGCTGGTCGCTCTCGGAGTGGTGCCGGTCCTGTTTGCATTGTCGCAACTCTTCAGTCGCAAGCTCAAGGTGCGTTGGCGGGACACGAAGAACCTTGAAAGCTCGACGATGGGGATCGTTCAGGAAGTGCTCTCGGCCGTGCGGGTCGTGAAAGCGTTCGCGCAAGAAGAACGCGAGCAAAACCGTTATGAGCAACAGGCCGGTCGCACTTTGCGCGAACAGCTTCGGCTCACTTTAACCGGCGGCAGTTTCACCGTCCTGGTCGGCGTGCTCACCGCCTTCGGCACGGCGGTTGTCCTATTCCTCGGCGCCCGCCAGGTCCAGTCCGGCGCCATGACGCTCGGCCAATTCATTCTCGTCATGAATTATCTCGCGCTGCTCTACGGCCCAATACAAACGCTCAGCAAAAGCGTGGCGAGCATTCAGGGATCGCTGGTCAGTTTCGAGCGTGCGCTCGCCTTGCTCGATCAACGGCCAGAGGTGACAGAGCACGCCAACGCATTGCCGCTGACACGTGCGCACGGCCAGATCGTGTTTCGAAATGTCAGCTTTGCCTATCAACCGGACCGCCAGGCATTGCGAGATGTTTCGTTTGCCATCCGCCCCAATTCGCGCGTCGGCATCACGGGACCGACTGGCGCCGGAAAGTCCACGCTGGTCAGTCTGTTGCTTCGGATGTACGACCCTGTTCACGGCGAAATTCTGCTCGATGGCTTCGATCTTCGTGAGTACCGGCTGCGCGATTTGCGCCGGCAATTTGCCATCGTGTTGCAGGAACCGGTGCTCTTCTCGACAAGCATCGCAGAGAACATTGCTTATGCGCTCCCTGACGCTTCCTTTGAAGACATTGTTCGCGCCGCTCTGGCCGCCAATGCCGATGAGTTCATCCGCAGGTTGCCGAGGCAATACGAGACCCCTGTGGGCGATCGCGGGGTGCAACTTTCCGGGGGCGAACGCCAGCGCATTTCCCTCGCGCGCGCTTTTCTGAAAAATGCGCCGATCCTCATTCTGGACGAGCCAACCAGCGCGGTGGATCTCGAAACCGAAGCCGTCATCCTCGAAGCGATGGAGCGTCTCCTCGATGGCCGCACGAGTTTCATGATTGCCCATCGCCTGAGCACCCTCGACCTCTGCAATCTGCGGATCCATCTCGAACGCGGGCGCCTCGTTTCTTTGATCGAAGGGACCCATTCGCAGCCCGAGCGGCTCGTTTCCCGGTAAAAAGACTTATGCGCATCGCCCTTGTTTCCCAGGAATACCCGCCTGAAACCGCCAAAGGCGGACTGGGCACTCAGACCCACATCAAGGCGCATGGCCTCGCCGCTCTCGGTCATCAGGTGCACGTGATTTCTCGCAGCGTGACCCGCCAAAAGATCGTCCGCCAGGATGGCGACGTGACCGTCACGCGAATTCCCGGGGCCGACGCGCGCTTCGGGATTCACACGAGCATCGCCGATTGGATCACTTACGCTACCGAAGTTGCCTCAGCCATCGAGGAGATTCACCGCCAAACCGCGCTCGACCTCGTCGATGTTCCGGAATGGGCCGCGGAAGGGTCGGTGCATCTGCTCAATCGAACCGAATGGAATGCCATTCCCACCGTGGTTCAGTTGCATGGTCCGCTCATCATGTTTGCCAGGACCATGGGCTGGCCGGAAATCGATTCCGAATTTTTCCGTGTCGGAACCGCGCTCGAAGGCGCGACGCTGCGGCTGGCCGACGGCATCTATGCATCGAGCGGCTGTTCCGCTGACTGGTGCGCGCGGGAATACGGGCTGGATCGCGCGCGCATTCCAGTCCTCCACACGGGCATTGATACGGCGCTATTCTCGCCGCGCGCCGTCCCGCCCGCGAAACGGCCGACGATTGTTTTTGCCGGCAAACTGGTTCGCAACAAAGGCGTTCCTCTGCTGGTGGAAGCATGCGGGCGTTTGGCGCGGGATTTTCCCGATCTGCAACTGCGCGTGCTCGGGAAAGGCGAGCCGCGCATCACGGCGGAACTGCGCGCGGCTGCGGCGAAATTTTCGTCGAATGATTTTCTCGACATGCCCGGTTTTGTTCCGCGCGAGGAATTGCCGGAGCACTTCAGTCGCGCCCATTTGTTTGCGGCCCCTTCGCAATACGAAGGCGGTCCCGGTTTTGTGTACCTCGAAGCGATGGCTTGCGGATTGCCAGTCGTCGCCTGTGCCGGCAGCGGCGCGGCCGAAGTGGTGCGTGATGGGGGCAACGGCCTGCTCGTGCCGCCACAGGATGTGGAAGCGCTTACGGCCGCTTTGCGCCGGCTTCTCTCGGAGCCGGAATGGCGAACGGCCCTGGGAGCGCAGGCGCGTGAATTCGTGCTCGGGGAAGCGGACAGCCGCATCTGCCTGAAAAAGATCGAGGCGTTCTATCAAACCATCGTCCACCCGCGCGCATGATCTTTCACGTTTACGCCAACCAATCGAATGCCGGCGACTGGCTCGCCGCCCGTGGCATTCAATCACTCCTCCAGCCACACGCCGTCCGCGATCTTTTTTGCGACACGCCATTTGTTGCCGACACGATGCGTGAACTCGCGCAGGCTGGCCCGGAAGATTTTGTGATCATCGGTGGCGGCGGTCTCCTTATGGATTATTTCCGACCGTTTTGGGAAAAATTTCTGACTGCTGCGGTCGAGGTCCCTTTCGGCTTGTGGGGAATCGGTTTGTGCGATCACAAACACGCACCTTCGCAATTGCCTCCCGCTTTGCTGCGCAGAATTGTTCAAACAAGCAAACTCTGCTTCGTGCGCGATGAACTGACGCGTGCAGCGCTCTCGGAATTTCACTTGCCCGAACCGGCGCCTTGCCCGGCCCTCGTGGCCGTCGCTCCTCGAACCGGCGCGCGCGGGCAACTGCTGCACGTCGATCATTTCGAACTGCTCGGGCCTTCGAATTACCAGCGGATCGTGCGGGCGGCGCAGGAATTCGCGCAACGCACCGGGCGCGTCTATCGCCAGTGCAACAATCGCATCGGCAAAGGACAGTGGTTTGCAGTCGAATCCATTCTGAACCTTTACGCTTCAGCGGATATTGTCCTCAGTTCGCGCTTGCACGGCTGTGTCATCGCGCTCGCCATCGGCCGTCCGGTGCTGGCGATTTCCGGCGATCGCAAGATTGAATCCTTTATGCGCGCCGCTGGACTGGGCGATTGGGTGCTCGACCTGGCGCAACTGGACTTGTTGCCCGATCGCCTCGCGGCGTTGTCGTCTCAACGCGTTCCGGACGATTTTGTGCAACGGGCTCGGGAAAGAAACGTTTGCATCGCCCAAAAATTTCTCGAAGCCATCGAGTCTCACGCCAAACAAGCCAAGGCCGCATGAAAGCCATCGTCACAGGCATGATCGCAAGTTACCCGGTGGGCGGTGTGGCCTGGGATTATGGCCAATACGCGCTCGGTCTCGAACGCCTCGGCTTCGAAGTTTTTTATCTCGAAGACACCGGCTGGCAAACCTACGACCCGCGCCATGGCGAATATGGAGAGGATTGTTCCTATGGGGTCGAGTTCCTGGCGCGAACACTCGCCGACTTTTCTCCCTCGCTGGCGCGGCGCTGGCGTTTCCGCAGTATGGATGGGCGCGGGTTCGGGATGAGCGAAGCCGATTTTGCAGAGGCGCTCGATGCCAGCGATTTGTTCCTGAACGTCTCGGGCGGCACGCTCTTGCGTCCGGAATATCTTCGCTGCCAGCGCAAAGTGCTCATCGACACCGACCCGGGCTGGAATCATTTCCGAAATTATCCGCGGTGGGACCGGCAACCGAACTGGCATGGCACGCATGGTTTCCGCGCGCACGACTTTTTCTTCACGTATGCTGAGCGGCTCGGGAAACCCGGCTGCATCCTGCCCGATTTAGGACTGGCATGGCAGCCGACGCGACCGCCGGTGGTGCTCGATGCCTGGAAGCGGGAAGCGCCGGGGACAACCTGGACGACGGTCATGACCTGGAAAAACTTCCACGAAACCATCGAATATCAGGGAGTGAAATACGGCACGAAAGAAATGGAGTTTGAGAAAATTGCCCGTTTGCCGGCGCACGTGCACGCGCCGATCGAGATTGCTCTCGGCGGGGCTAAAGCGCCTGTCGCCGATTGGCAAAAGCTCGGCTGGCGCGTGATCAAATCAGACTTGGTTTCGCAAACCGCCGCGCAGTACCGCCAGTACATCCAATCTTCGAGAGGCGAACTGAGCGTTGCCAAGAACGTGTATGTGGCGACGCGCTGCGGCTGGTTCAGTTGCCGTTCGGTTTGTTATCTCGCCGCCGGATTGCCTGTCGTGGTTCAAGACACCGGCTTTTCCGAAGTTTTTCCCGTGGGCGAGGGGCTGTTTTCATTTGCGGATCTGACCCAAGCCATCGCGGCCTTGCAAGCCGTGGAAGCGGATTATGACCGGCATCAACGGGCCGCGCGCGCTTTGGCTGAGAATTACTTCGCTGCGGAAATCGTTTTGGGCGATTTGCTCCGCCGCATCGGACTATGAACCAGATTATTTCCCCGGAAGAATTGCGCGCCATTACCGGCGGATGGGATTACTCGAACCTTCCTCCCAATGTCCATTTCGGCGGCGATTGCTTTTTCGAACGCAAGGAAAGTTTTAAGCGGTTCCGCAGCCGGCGCAATCCCGGCCTTGTTTTTGGCAACCGCGTGCGGGCTTACACCTGGACCGAGTTCAACATCGAAGAGGAGGGATGCGTGGAGATTGGAGACGACACTGTCCTCGTGGGCGCTGTGTTTATGTGCGCCGCGCAAATCCGCATCGGGCGGCGTGTGGTG
>JBFMDG010000182.1:0-11210 GCA_040754135.1 Verrucomicrobiota bacterium | reverse complement strand
CCATCCTGCGAATTAAACTGGATGCGATTGAGGGTGACCCTCGTGTTTGAAGCGCCGTCGATAAAAACGCCATGATTGGCGTTCGGCTGCGCAGCTTTACCCGTCAGATCGGTGCCGATGAAATTGTTTTGGACGAGATTGTTGGAGGATTCAGCGATGCGCAGTTGCACGCCGCTGGCCGCGTTGCCGGAGATCACATTGCGATCTTCAGCGGCCGGGCCGCCGACAGTATTGTTTGAACCGCCTTCGATGCGGATGCCATCCTGGCCGTTCCCATGAATGAAATTGCCTGCAACCACATTATCGCTGGTGGTATTCAGGTCGATACCGTGAGCGCGAAATCCCGTGATTTCTAATCCCCGGATCGAATTGTTCCCTTTGAGCAATTGGAAACCGTCGGCGGTTTCCGCAATGCCCGAGCCATCGAGCCGGATGAGAATGACCGCGTTGTTGCCATCGGCGAGTGTGTTTGCGCTCGAGCCGGGTTGGGTGAAGCCGTCTATGGCGAACGCGTCCTCCGGAGTTGGGAGAGCCGAGCGCAAAGCAATCGTTTTCGCCCCAGTGCCTGGAATTGAAAAGTGAATCCGGTCCGCGCCGGAGCTGGGCAGTTGATCCACGTCGAGCAACGCTTGCCGAAGTGAACCCGGGCCGCTGTCGTCGGTGTTGGTCACGATGAAAGTCGCCGCCGGCAGGGTTGAGGTCGCCACCATCGAACGAGAGAACTCGGACGAGTTTCCATCGGGATCGGTAGCCGTGGCCGTGACGTGCCGCCCGGCTGTCAAGGCCGCCACCGAAGCTTCGAAAGCGACATTGCCCGAACTGTCGGTCGTCACCTGTGCGGAGCCCAACCAGATTTGTCCTTCCCCATGACCGGTCGGTTCCGTTTTTTCGTTCGAAAAGAAATCCAGGACAAATGCGGTGTTCGGCCGGCTGTTCAGTGTGCCTTGAATGACCGTGTCGGCCGGGCTGGCTAAGGCGGAAGTCAGCACTGGAAAATTCTGCAATTGATTCGGTCCGAGATCGGCGTCGCTGGCGTCGTTTTGCGTGACGCCATCGAGCCCGTGATCGATGCCGAGTTGTTGATTGCCAAAAATTTGATTGCCGCGAATGGCATTGTTTTGGCCTGAGAAAATGGTGACTCCGACAGAATTGAAAGCGATGAGATTGCCCTCGCCGGCTTGCCCGCCACCGATGCGATGATTGGATCCTGCGCTGAGCCTGATTCCGTGGCTGTTGTTTGGCAGAGGCTGGCGGCCGCTCGAATCAGTGCCGATGCGATTTCCTTCAATGATATTGCGTTCGCTGAGGAAACTCTGAATCAGGATTCCGGAAACATTATTTCCCGAAATCAAATTACCTGCGCCGGGCGCTGAGCCGCCGATGCGAGTGTCAACTGTGCTGAGCAGGTTCAATCCGTTTGCGTTTGGCAGCGCGGCTGTCCCGGAAATATCGGTGCCGATGAAATTGCCTTGAATGACATTGGGCAATCCGGCCTGAACTTCCTGGATGAAAATTCCGTCCCCATTGTTTCCCGAGATCACATTCCGGGCGGCCGGCTCCGAGCCGCCGATCCGGTTGTTGGGAAGTGTGTGAATGAAAACTCCGTTTTGCCGGTTGCCTCGAATGATATTCCCTTCGATCAAGTGCCCGCCATTTCCGCCGCTGCCAAACGGGCTAATGTCAATGCCGTCGCCTCCGAAGCCGACGATTTCGAGGCCGCGAACCACGTGATTGCTGCTGTTCAGGTGCAGGCCATCGACACTGAACAGGGTTTTCGTTCCATCCAGGCGGACCAGCACTACGGCGTTGTTTCCATTCGCGAGCGAATTGGCTTTAGCGCCCGGCTGCGTGAAACCATCGATGGTCATTGGCACGGAAAGATTCGGCAACGCGGATTCGACCTGGATCGTCTGGGGACCCTCTCCAGGAATGTTGAATGCGATGGTGTTGTTGCCCGAAGTGGCCAGCCGATTCGCCTCGAGGAGCGCTTGCCGAAGTGAACCCGGCCCATCATCGGCGGTGGTCGTGACCAGCAGTGTGACCGGCTCGACCGTGGTCTCTGCCTGGAATGCGGCGGAGAATTCGGAAGTGTTGCCATTGGGATCGGTGGCGGTCGCAGTGAGAAACGTCCCCGGCGGACTGCTGTTGAACACGATCTCAAACGCGGCGTCTCCGCTGGCATCAGTGGTCACAGTGTGAGTGCCAAGAAAGAATTCCCCTTCGCCATGTCCGCTGCGATGCAGCGCGAGGTTGGCAAAAAACTCGAGGTCATAAGTGGTGTTCGGCCGGCTGTTCAACGTGCCCGCGATGGTGGTGTTGGCTGGCGTAATCCGACCCGCCGTCAGCACGGGAAAGTTTTGCAGGAAATTGACACCGGTATCGCTGTCGGTGAGGTCGTTCGGAGTCACACCGAAAATGCCGCCGCCGACATTAGGCAACACCAAATCGATTCCCAGGCCGCCGTCGCTATGAAAGATCCGGTTTCCGCGCACGGAATTGTTGATCGGGCTGGAGGCTAAAGAGGCTTGGATGATGATCTGATGACCATTGAAGACAACGAGATTGCCGGCGCCCGCTTTCGTTCCGCCGATGATGTTGTCATTGCCACTCAGAACCGCAATGCCGATGGTATGTCCGAAATTGCGCGTGCCGGTTCGATCCGTCCCGACATAATTTCCGGAGATTTGGTTGTGAGTGGCCTCGAGGCCGGTGATTTGGATTCCACCGCCCCCGATGGCTGAGCCTAGGCCGGCGATGATGTTGCGCGACTCGGGAGTGAGTCCGCCGACGATATTTTTAGGAGCGTCGTTGATGACGATTCCGATGATGTTGCCGCGTTGCTGGGTTCCGCTGGCATCCGTACCAATGTAATTCCCGAGCACTTTGTTACTTTGCGCCTGCGAATTCTTAATGAGAATTCCAAATGACCGGTTGCCCGAAAGAATGTTGCGAGCGGCCGGTGTGACGCCTCCCACCGTGTTGTTCGCACCGTTATCGATGGAAACGGCATTGTCGTTCGCAAGCGCCGTCTGCCCATCCAAATCGATGCCCAGGAAATTGCCCTCGATGACGCTTCCGCTTGCGAGTGTGACTTGAATGGCGTCGCGCGAAAATCGAACGATGCACAAGCCGCGAATGATGTGTCCATCGCTGGAAAGAAACAGTCCATCGTCAAAGCCGGCCTGTTCCCCTGAAATTCGAATTTTCAGCACCGCATCGTTGCCGTCCGCCAAGGTGTTGGCCCTGGCACCGGGTTGTGTGTAGCCGTCGATCGTCGTGTTGGCATCCGATAAAGGCGGTAAAGGCGTGAGCGGCGTGATGGTGTGAGGGCCGTCGCCCGGAATATTAAAAATAATTGTATCCACCGCCGTCACGGCCGCATTGGCATCGAGGATGGCCTGACGCAAACTTCCCGGCCCGCTATCGTCGGTGTTCGTCACGGTGAAGGTGCGGCCCGGAATGGTGCTGCGCGCGGAAATCGGTTTGGAGAACTCGGAAGTATTTCCTGTCGGATCGGTGGCTGTGGAAGTGATAAAGCGCCCAATCACGACGCCTGAAACCGTGGCATCAAACGCGGCATTGCCCGAATTGTCCGTGGTGACTTCTGCGCTCCCGAGCCACTGCTGGCCTTCGCCATTTCCGGACGGATCAATTTCGACGTTCGAGAAGAAATCGATCTGAAAGGTTGTCTCCGGACGGCTATTCAACGTGCCTTGGATTTGCGTGTTGTCGATGTGAGCAGTTGCGCTCGTCAGGACGGGATAGTTTTGCAGCTGATTCGCGCCGGTATCGGGATCTCCCGTGTCGTTCTGCTGCACGCCGCTTGTGCCGAGATCAATGCCGAGGTTCGATGTGCCGGAGCCGCCATTGCGAAAAATTTGATTCGCCCGAATGGCGTTGTTGGTGCCGGCAGATACCGAGACCCCATCCTGCGAATTGAAAGCGATGACATTGCCACCGGGATTTGGACTGCCGATCTGATTGCCGGTGGGAGCGCCGGAAACCAGAAGCACGCCATGAGAGCCATTGCCCAGAGGGAGCGTGCCTCGCGAATCCGTGCCGATAAAATTATTCAGCACACGGTTATTGACCGCAGCGGTGCCGGAAATCGTGATGCCTTCCCCATTGTTTCCCGAGATGACATTGCCTTCGGCAACGGTATCGCCGCCGATTAAATTTTCCGCCGCGCCATTGAGGAACACCCCATCTTGCGTGTTGCCTCGGTCCAGGACACCGGAGGCATCGGCGCCGATGAAGTTGCCTTGAATCTTGTTTCCGCTGGCCGAAGCGCCAGAAATCTCGACGCCATCACCGCTGTTGCCCGAGATGATATTGCGCGCCGCGGGAGCTGCACCGCCGATCAGATTTCCCGCGCTGAGAACATGAATGCCGTTGCCGCCATTGGCCGCGATATTTCCGGCCGGATCTATTCCGATGAAATTTCCGGCAACGACATTATTGGCACTGTTGAGTTGTATTCCATGTCCGGAACTCGACTTGAATCCGGTGATCGAAAGTCCCTGGACAACGCACCCCTCAGCTTCTAACTGCAAACCCACAGTGTTGTTGGGCGCGTTTGCGCCGCTCAGCTGGATTTTGATCACGGCATTGTGTGTGTCGGTTTCCGTGTTTGCTCGCGCACCACTCTGTGTGTAGCCATCGATGGTGGCGGGATCACTCAAAGCGGGAAGCGCGGAAAGCGGAGTTATGACGTGCGGGCCGTCTCCGGCAATATTAAAAGCAATGACGTCGTTGGCAGAGGAGACGAAAGCGTTCGCGTCCAGAATGGCCTGGCGCAATGAGCCGGGACCGCTGTCATCGATGGTAGTGACAGTGAACGTTGCTGGCGGAATCGTGCTGCCAGCTCGAATGGCTGCGGAAAACTCCGATGTATTTCCAGTAGGATCAGTGGCCGTCGCTGTGATGAATCGGCCTCGAGGCACAGCGGGAACATTGGCGTTGATCACTGCGGTTCCTGAACTGTCGGTGGAGATTTGCGCGAAGCCGAGCCAGGTTTGCCCTTCTCCATGCCCGGATGGATCAATGGTGATACTGGAATAAAAATCGACTTGATACACCGTGTCCGGCCGGCTGGTCAGAGTTCCTTCAATTTGCGTATTGCCGGGATTCGCAGTGGCTGTCACGAGGACGGGGAAGTTCTGCAAATTGTTCGCGCCAGAATCGAGATCATTCGCGTCATTGGCTTGCACTCCACTATTTCCGAGATCAATCCCAAGATTCGAGGCGCTGGTTCCACCGTTCTCAAAAATCGCGTTGCCGCGAATGGCATTTCCAGTTCCCGACGTGACTGCTACGCCATCGTTCGCGTTAAACGCAATGACATTTCCTGCGCCGGCAAGAATGCTGCCCACGATGTTGGCGCTGGAGCCTATGCTGATTCCTCGTGAACTGTTGCCCAACGGTTGCCCCGAGCTGGCCGCGCCAATGACGTTGCCCGTGATTTGATTGCTGTTCGCGGTGCCGGACGTTTCAATTCCGTCCGTGTTGCCGGAAATCAGATTTCCACTGCCGGGATCGGCGCCGCCGATGATGTTTTCCGGCGCATTGTTCAAGAGGATTCCGTCGGCGCTGTTTCCGCGGTCGAGAGTGCCGGAAACGTCCGTGCCTATATAGTTGCCGAGAATTAAATTCGCGGTGGACGCGGCGCCATTCGCTTCGATGCCATCGCCGGAATTGCCACTGATGACATTGCGCGCGGCTGGAGCGGTGCCACCGATGCGGTTGTTTCCCGAGTTGCTGAGGCGAATGCCGTCCCCGCCATTGCCTAAATCCGTGACGCCATCAGGACCCAAACCGATGAAATTGCCTTCGATAAGATTATTCGCAGTTAAGATTTCGATGCCGTGTCCCGAGCCCGATTTGAAGCGCGTGATGGCGAGTCCGCGAACAGTGCTGCTGCCGCCGGCAAGGAGCAGCCCCGGGACATTGTTCGGCGCGGAATTTCCGTCGAGTTGAATTTGCAAAACTGCATTATTTCCGGTGGCCAGTGTGTTGGCGCTCGCGCCAGATTGCGTGTAACCGTCAATCACCACTGCATCCACAATGGCTGGCAGCGCCGTAAAGGGCGCGATGATATGCGGCCCGGCGCCGGGAATGGCAAAATGAATCCGGTCCGCTCCATCGGTGATCGAACTATTTGCGTCCAAGATCGCCTGACGCAAGGAACCCGAGCCGCTGTCATTGGCGTTGACGACGTTGAATGTGGCCACCGGGACGGAGCTGGCTGCAGTGATGCTTGCGCTGAACTCGGATGTGTTTCCATTCGCATCGGTCGCCGTGGCCGCAACGTACCTTCCGGCGAGTCCCAGCGGGAGCGGCGCGTTAAAACTGGCATTTCCTGTCGCATCGGTGTTGACCGTAATTGAGCCGAGAAGAATTTCTCCTTCGCCCTGGCCGCTGGCGTCGAGCAGGAGATTCGCAAAAAAATCCAATTTGAATTCCGCGTTGGCGGTCGAGTTGAGCGTGCCGCTGATAGTGGTGATGGCGCCATCATGGGTTGCTGCGGTGAGCACCGGAAAATTCTGCAGCAAATTTGCTCCGGAATCGGCGTCGCCATTGTCGTTGGCCATCGTCCCGTTCGAACCAATGTCAATGCCCAGTTCCTCGTTCGAAAAGATCCGATTGCGCCGGATGCTGTTTCCGTTGCCGCTGCCGATAAGAATTCCGTCACCGTTATTGAACGCGATGCGATTTGCCGCGCCATCGCTCTCTCCGCCGATGATATTTTTTCCGGCCGACGAACTGGTTTGAATTCCATGCGAACCATTCGGCAAGGGAACGAGTCCCGTGCTGTCAGTTCCGATCATGTTCCCTTCGATCATATTGTTCACGGCGCCGGTTCCGCTGAGCGTGATGCCTTCGCTGTTGTTACCGGAAATCAAATTGCCCGCACCCGCGATCCGTCCGCCAATTTGCGCTGCGGAAGTTCCGTTGATGAAAATGCCATCGGCGGAATTTCCGCGATCGAGATTTCCCGTAATATCGGTGCCAATGAAATTGCCTTGGATGACATTATTCGCCGCGCCCGCGCTGGAAATCTCGATGCCATCGCCTGAATTCCCTGAAATCAAGTTGCGCGATTCCGGGGTCGTGCCGCCGATTTGATTTCCCGAGGCTCCGGAGATCAAGACACCATCTTGAGAATTGCCCCGGTCGGTCGCGCCATCCGCATGAAGTCCAATGATGTTTCCAAGGATGCGGTTGTTCGTGGAGGTGCCTTGAATACGAATTCCGTTGTTGTTATTCCCGGAAATAACGTTGCCGGCACCGGTCACCGTGCTTCCGATGATATTGTCATTCGAGTTGTTGATGAGGACGCCATTAAGGAAGTTACCCTGGTCTGCGCCGGCTTTATCCAACCCAATGACGCAATGCTCGACCACATTGCCATTTCCTCCGCTGAGCTCGACGCCATCGCCTCGAAATCGATTGATCACGAGCGCGCGCAACGTGGTGTTTCCTGCAAGAATCCGCAGCCCGTCAGGCGTTCCGCTGCTGAGCGCACTGCCGCTGATTTCAATCAAGGGAGATCCCGCAAATCCGGGCTGGGACGTCCCGTCAATGACCACTGCCTCAGTCAGATCGGGCAAAGCTGAAGCAGGAGTAATCGTGAGTGAAGCGCCCGCGATATTAAAAGTAATGGTATCAGGACCGGCGTTGGCATTCGCGTCCAGAATGGCCTGGCGCAAAGAGCCGGCGCCTGCATCGGTGGTGACTGTTACTTCGAAATTGGCCGCAGTTGCCTCCAACCTGAAAAAAATCAGCGCCGACACGCCGGCCATGCAGCTCAAAATTTTAGAAAATCCAACGCATCGGGCAGTTCCAGTTGTGCAGAATTTCTTGAACGCGAGCGTTTCCAACAGGAGTCGCAACTGACGGATTGAAATGAATTCTCGCGCAGTGAAGGATGCGGCGCGACAGGAATGACTTGCGAGGAGGAGGATTCTCGGTTGCATGACCCTCAATTATGAAGGCCCGCGTGGACTTTGGGTATCCGCCATGTGGCGGATGCGAGCGCATTTCTGCAGGCGCGCCGTTCAACGCATGAATCGAAAAAAATAAAAAATTCCGAATCTTCCGCGTTGCTTCCAAAGGTTAGTTCTGCTAATCAGATTGGGCCTTGCACTCGTTTCAGCGATGAGCGCGACCCGCCTGTCATCTCACGATTATCAATGTTTGCTGGAAAGCGGCGCTCGCCTCCATGCCAGTGCGGATCCGGCGCAATTGCCGCACATCGCGCTCTGCGAACTTCGTAAGCTGGTGCCGTGCGATACGGTGGCTTGGAACACCGTGGATTGGAAACGACGCCAGATCGCCTGGCACGCCGAGCCTTGGAATTATTATCCAGACATGAAGTCGTTGATGAGCCGGTTGCAACCGTACCTGCACGAGCACCCGTTGATTCAACACTTTCAAAAAACCGGCGACGGAGAGGCGATGAAGATCACCGATTTTCTTTCGCAAACGGAGTTCCATCGGCTGGCGCTTTATCATGAGTTTTACCGCCCTTTGCAGATCGAATTTCAAATCGCTTTCGTATTGCCTCCCCAAAATGGCTCGTTCGTCGGCGTTTCCTTGAACCGTCAAAAAAGCGATTTTTCCGATCGCGACCGGCTCATGTTGAACTTGTTCAGGCGCCAGGTGATTCAAGCGCACGTGCGTGCTGAAGCCATCGTGCAGGCCACCACTTACGCGAAGAATCTGGAAGGCATTTTGGAGAGCAACGGTCTCTCGGTCCTGATCGTCAATCGCAAGGGGCGCATTTTACAGCTCAGCGCCAATTGCGAAGCGCGCCTCCGCAAATATGGGCTGTGCCTCACGCGCAACCAGCAATGCTTGGCGGGAATGTTTGGCCATTGGTTTGCCGCGCAGTCCCGGCAAACCGGCGTCGGCTGGAATCAATCCAGCCCGCTTCAGCTCGAAGCCGAAGGCTGGCAACTCCATTTGCGCCTGATTCGCAGTCCATTTCACGATCAATGGACCATTCTCATGATGGAAAAGCCGGTTAGCGTTTCCCTGGAAGCGCTGATGGCATTGGGGCTGACGCATCGCGAAGCCGAGGTGTTAAGGTGGATGGCCGAGGGCAAGACGAATTTGGAAATAGCCATTATTCTCGGGATCACTCGCACCACCGTTAAATCCCATGTGGAACATCTCATGGGCAAGCTTGGCGCTTCCAATCGCGTCGTAGCCGCGCGCATGGCACTGCAGGCGGCGCGGGCCTCTCAGGAGTGAGGAATCTTTTCAGGCACAGGTTCGAAGGAAATCGCAGCGCTCATTTCAGCCGCGGCTGAATTCGGCTCGCAGCCGCACTGCGAAGGTTGCCCGTCAATTCTCTTTTTCTCAGGATCTTGCCGAGCGCGGTATTTTGCGGAGGTGACTGTAGCCAACCAACATTCTTGCCTGTTCATCCCAAAGTCGGAAACTGAATGATTTCAGGCTGCCAAACAAAGTGATCGGTTTGACACGCTGAAACATCGGATGGGCTTTGTGGCATCGCTCCAAATGATAATTGGGGATGCGCGCGCTTAGATGATGGATATGATGAAAACCGATGTTGCCTGAAAACCACTGGAGAATTTTGGGAAGCTTGTAAAACGAACTGCCTTCGAGGGCCGCTTTCGTATAATCCCAATCTTCGCCGCGCTCCCAATAAACGCCTTCAAACTGATGTTGCACGTAAAACAGCCAAACCCCTCCCGCCCCTGCCAAGCCGAGGACGATCCCTTGCATGATCAAATAATTCTTGAAACCAAAAATGAAACTCAGGGCCACGACCATGGCGCCAATGGCCAGGTTCATCCACAACACGGAGCGCCGTTCCCTTTGGTTCGCTTTGGGCGAAGCGAACCGCTGCCGGATGAGAAATAAATAAAGGGGGGCAATCAGAAAAAGAATGAAAGGATTGCGCGCCAGGCGATAGGCAAACCGCTTTCCGCGCGAGGCCTCCAGGTATTCCTGAACCGTTAACGTCCAAATGTCGCCCGTGCCGCGCTTGTCCAAATGCCCCGAGCTGGCGTGATGAATATTGTGTTCCCAACGCCAATGGTAATACGGAGTGAAGGTGAGCAGGCCTGAGAGGAATCCGACCACGTCATTGGCGCGTCGCGACGCAAAATAAGATCCATGACCGCAATCATGAAAAATAATAAAAATTCGGACCGTGAAGCCGGCGGCGAGAATCGCCAGCGGAACGACCAGCCACCAGGAAACAGCGACCGACACGTACATCAAATACCACAACAACGCGTAAGGCCCGAGCGTGTTTAACATCTGCCAGGCCGCGCGAGCCCTCGACGGTTTTTGAAATCTCTCGACGACCGCTTTCCATTCGGCGACCTGAGTTTTCTCTGCTGCCATTTCCTTCTTCATTATCAACGAAGCCTCCAGGTAATGCGCGCTTTGTTCAAGTCGTAGGGCGACATTTCCATTTTGACGCGATCGCCTGCCGTAATCCGAACCCAGCGTTTGCGCATTTTGCCGCAAATCGTGGCCAGGACCATGTGATTGTTGGGCAGAGTGACGCGAAACATTGTGCCCGGGAGAACGGTAGCGACGATGCCCTCGACTTCGATGTGCTGTTCTTTCGGTGCAGTCATAATAATAAAATGGCCGGTGGCATTCAGAGGAGCGCGGCCTGCCTCCTCGCGTGCCAAAATAAAGAGCGAGGCCGAGTCGACCCCGACCTCGCTCCTGAATTTAAGATTGGATCTTAGCGATTGCGTCCGCCGCTGAATTCGCGCCGGCGTCCGCCACCAAATCCACCGCTCGGGCTGCGCTCTTCGCGGGGCTTGGCCACATTGACGGTCAAGGACCGGCCATCGAGTTCGGCTCCGTTCAGCGCGTTGATCGCGTTCTGAGCTTCCTCAGGCGTGCTCATGGTGACGAACCCGAAGCCCCGAGGACGGCCGCTCATGCGGTCCATCATCAAATTGGCTTCGAGCACCGTGCCGTGAGCGGCAAATGCGTCTTGTAGATCGTTTTCGGTTGTGTTGAAGGAAAGATTTCCCACGAACAATTTATTGTTACTCATAATTGTGATGTTCTGTAGACACCCCTTGCTCCAAACTGTTCCCGACGGCCGGGTTTCGAATCATCACCGAACTGAGTTCACCTGAAGATTTACCAGACTTTGAAACGGACTAGCTATCTAACGAACGGCGGTAGCTTCGCTCCTTTCATGGAAATAG
>JBFMDG010000181.1:2988-11237 GCA_040754135.1 Verrucomicrobiota bacterium | reverse complement strand
CTGCACTTCCGGATTGGTCGAGGCAACAATCGCCGGTTTGTCTTCCGGCCGGAGAAACTCAAATTCAGGCATGGTAAAAAAGCATCGGAGGTTTCAGATCATTGTCATTGAAATGGCCACTGAACCGCTCACTTCAACTTCAGTGTCGTAGGCAGCGGAGGCGTTTCAGGTTTTTTGGCCGTTTCCTCTTTCTTCATTTGCAAATTGGTCAGCGACGTTGTGGCTTCGCCGCGTTTCTTTTTGATATTATCGATGCCGCGGGTGACGGGACCTTTCTTGGAACAATAGAGCATGGCCGTTTCTTCGGTGATCAGCCCCTGGTCGAACGCTTCCAGGCAAGCCTGATCGAACGTGCGCCAGCCAAATGTGTAGCTGGCTTCGATGATTTCGTAAAAGCTCTTCCCTTCCCCTTCACCCATGATGATGCTGTCGCGGATGCGGAGGTTGGATCCCATGATTTCGAGCAGGGCCTGCCGCCCTCCGCCCACTTTGGGAGCCAACCGCTGGCTGATGATCCAGCGGACGGTGTCGGCCAGGCGCACGCGAATTTGCGCCTGCTCTTCCTGATCGAACAGACCAAGAATGCGGTTGATGGTCTGACCGGCATCGATCGTGTGCAACGTGCTTACGACCAGATGCCCCGTTTCCGCTGCGCTCAAACCGATCTCGACCGTTTCGCGATCACGCATTTCGCCGACGAGAATGACTTTGGGCGCCTGGCGCAACGCGGCGCGCAAGCCGCTGGCAAACGTGTTGAAGTCGGTGCCCATCTCGCGTTGGTTGAATGTGGCCTTCTTTTGCGGATGCACGAACTCGACCGGATCTTCCAGCGTGATGATGTGAATCGATTTGGACTCGTTGATCTCATTCAACAATGCGGCCAGCGTGGTCGATTTGCCTGAACCAGTCGCGCCCGTAACCAAAATCAAGCCGGTCTTTTCTTTGGCCACCTGCTGAAAAATGTCGGGCAGCTTCAGATCCGCCAGCGTCGGAATTTTCGTGTTCAGCTTCCGCAGGACAATCGAGTAATTGCCGCGCTGCGAAAAAATGTTCACGCGAAATCGAGCCTTGCCGGTCAGCGAATACGAAGAATCGCACGACCCGGTCTTAAGCAAATCTTCCGTGAGCCGGCGGCTTCCGCCGACAAGATTCAACGCCACCATCTCGGTCTGAAACGGCGTCAATTTTTCAATCGGCGGCTCGACCGTCACCGGCACCAATTGACCGGAAGACTCCACTTGCAGCGGCTTATCGACGGTAACGTTCAGATCAGAGACATCTTTGTGGGAATCGAGCATCGTCCCCAGGATGTAGTCGAGTTCGTTGCGGCGCATGACCGTGGGCAGTTAGTTGAAGGGTTACAAAGTTAAAAGGTTAAAAGGTTAAAAGAGTTACAAGGTTACAAGGTTGCAAAGGGGGATCGGAGCGGGATCAGACTTCTTCATCTTCGGGCGGATGGGTCAGGAAAGGACGGAATTTTTTGCGATCGAGACATTTCTCGTAAGCTTCCTCCGGCGAAATCCGTTTCATGCGCACATGCTCCATGATGGCGTCGTCGAGCGGCTGGTTGCCGAGTTTTTTACCGACCTGAATCATGCCCGGGATCTGATGCGTTTTTCCTTCGCGCACAAGATTGGCGACGGCGGTTGTGAAGACCAGAATCTCGAGCGCCGCCACCCGGCCCTTCTTGTCGATGCGCTTGAAAAGATTTTGCGCTACGACTCCTTTGAGCGATTCGGAAAGGGTGGCCCTGATTTTGTTTTGTTGTTCGCCGGGAAAAACGTCGATGATGCGGTCCACGGTTTTGGCAGCGCTTTGCGTGTGCAGAGTGCCGAAAACCAAATGGCCGGTGCTGGCCGCGGTCAGGGCCAGTTCGATGGTCTCAAGATCGCGCAACTCGCCGACCAGAATGATGTCCGGATCTTCGCGCAGAGCGCCTTTCAAAGCCGAGGCAAACGACTTGGTGTGAATGCCCACTTCGCGATGGTTCACGAGACAATTTTTGCTCTCATGCACGAATTCAATTGGATCTTCGACCGTGAGAATGTGGTCTTTGCGATTTTTGTTCGCGTAATCAACCATCGCCGCCAGGGTGGTTGATTTTCCGGAACCGGTTGGGCCTGTGACGACCACGAGGCCTTTGTGCAGCATGGAGAATTTCTTCAGCACCGCGGGGAGAGGCGCGTCGAATTTTTCAAAATCCTCGAATGAAAGCACCTTGGACGGGATTTGGCGAAAGACCGCCGCGCACCCGTATTTTTGGTTGAAGAAGTTAGCTCGAAACCGCGACACGCCAGGGATCTCATAACCAAAATCCACGTCGCCACTTTCTTCGTAGATTTTAATTTTATATTCCGGTGTGATTTCGTAGAGCATGGCTTTCAACGCATCGCTCTCGAGGGGCGGATAATCCACGCGATGCAATTCGCCGTTGATGCGGAGAATGGGTGGATTTCCCGAAGAGAGATGAAGGTCGGAAGCCTTTTGCTCGAACATCAAATTGAAGAACGCGTCGATTTTCGCCATAAACGTCAGTGCTCGGTTGCGATCTCTTTAGCCAAATTCCAATGGCACTGCAAGCCAATGTCGCGTTTAACGAGTTCAACGCAGCTAAACCGAGTTCGACCTGCCCGACGCACGCTCCACCGCGATCGACCATTGTGGCGCTCGCTGCGTTCGCTTCTGGAACGTCACCGGCGCGTACGAGCTGTTGCGCACGCCCCGATTGAATGTGCTCCGCGGCGTCTTGTTTTTGAAGTTGTCGCCATCGGCCATCCGATGCGGTATGACTTTCGGCCATGTTGAAGTTGATTGCACTCATTCCACTCACGCTCGCGTTGGTTCAAGCGATGACCGCGGCGGAATTCCTCCCGCATGTCCGGCGGGTGGTGTTCGTTGGCGACAGCATCACGTATAGCGGGCAGTACGTGGAATTCGTCGAGACCTATGCGGTCACCCGATTCCCGGAGCGCTCGATCGAGTTTCTCAATCTCGGTTTGCCTAGCGAGACCGTTTCGGGCCTTTCCGAACCGGGTCATGCCGGCGGTCAATTTCCACGACCCGATCTGCACGAACGCCTGGCTCGCCTTTTGGAACAAACGAAACCCGATCTGGTGGTGGCTTGTTATGGAATGAACGATGGCATTTATCATCCCTTGAGCGAGGAACGCTTCGCCAGGTTCAAGGAGGGAATGCGCCGCTTGCGCGAGCAGGCCAACGCCGCGGGCGCGAAAGTGTTGCACATCACGCCGCCCTCTTTCGATCCCGTTCCCATCCGCGACCAAACCCTGCCCGCAGGGCTCGAGGAATATCGCAAGCCTTTTGCCGGGTACAACGAAGTGCTCGATCGTTATTCGGAATGGCTGCTCGACCAGCGCCAGGCTGGCTGGGAGGTCATCGACGCCCATGGGCCCATGAATCGGTTCCTGGCTGACCAACGAAAAACGAATTCGGCATTTCGGCTCGCCGGCGATGGCGTTCACATTAATGAAACCGGGCATTGGCTGATCGCTCGCGCCGTGCTCGTGCATCTCGGCGCTCCTGCAGAATTCGGCTCCATCAAAGATCACAAGCGCATGCTCGCCGCTCATCGGCATGGGCCTGAGATTCTAAAATGGGTTCAACAGCGCCAGCGTCTGTTGAAAGATTCCTGGTTGACCTCCGTCGGTCACAAACGGCCGGGCATGAACAAAGGATTGCCCATCGCCGATGCTCAAAAGCAAGCCGCCGAAATCGAAAGTAAAATCCGCGAGCTGGCGCCGCCATTTCCCGGACGCAAAAGCAGCTGGCACGGATTCGATCGTTACGATTTCGAAGTGCATGGCAAACCAGCGGTCGTGGTTCGGCCGCCTCACCCCGCGCCGGAGCTTCCCTGGGTTTGGCACGGCGAGTTTTTTGGACATAAACCCGCCCCGGACATTGCGCTTCTCGGCCAAGGAGCTCACGTGGTTTACCTCAGTGTTCCCGACATGCTCGGTTGTCCGGACGCCGTGATGCATTGGAATCGATTTTATGACCAACTGACCGAGCAATTCGGTTTGGCCAAAAAGGCTGCATTGGTGGGACTGAGCCGCGGCGGGCTTTATTGTTACAACTGGGCCACGGCCAATCCCGACAAGGTCACCTGCATTTATGGCGACGCACCTGTCTGTGATTTCAAAAGCTGGCCGGGCGGCAAGGGCAAAGGCAAAGGCAGCCCCCGCGATTGGCAATTGGTCATAGAACGCTACCGATTCGCCAGTGAAGCTGAAGCCCTCGCTTACGAAAAAAATCCAATCGACACTTTAGCCCCGCTCGCCGCGGCGCGCGTTCCCCTGCTCCATGTGTATGGCGACGCGGACGACATTGTGCCTTGGGACGAAAACACCGGCGTGATGGCGGAGCGTTACCGGAAGCTGGGCGGCGAAATCATCTTGATTGCCAAACCCGGCGTCGGCCATCACCCGCATGGTCTGGACGACCCGACCCCGATTGTGGAATTCATTCAAAAACACGCGAGGCGCCAGCCATAACCAACGGCTCGGCAAATTGCCCGGGCTAGCTAGGCCGCTTCAATTCGCATTGTAGATTCAGGATGCGAATTGCCGATTATTCCGAGACTTCTTCAGTGAGCGCTTCGGCCGGGCGCGCTCTTTTGCCGAATTTGATTTCCGGCACGAGCAATAACACCGAAAGCACAATCATCCCGGAAGCAAACCAACCCACCACCGGCATCGGAAAATTCGTCACCAGATGAAACGCCGCCATGGGCGCGACCATGCCGCGCAGGCCGGTGAAGAAGGTGTGCACCGACATGTAATCCGCCACGTGATCGGGTGGGGCAAATTTCGTCACCCACAAACTCCAGGCGACATCGCCGCCCGCGTTCGAGATGCCAAACACGACCGCGCCCAGAATCAACCCGCTCAAATCATCGCTGCTGAAAAAGGAAATGATGCCGATGGCAAATCCAAGATTGATCGTCATGCGCAACACAAAAAAATTCATGCGATCGAAGACCATGCCCCAGATCGGACTCAGAATGAGGCGCACCGCATTGGGCAGGACGCCGGTCAAAAAGGCGATCTCGCCCACCGTCAGCGCCAGCCCATGTTTCGGATTGGCCAGATACTCGACACGCATCGGCAGCATCATCAGATTGGCAAAACCCATCAGCATCCAGGAAATCAAAGTGCGCCGGAACAACGGATCCGACCGCGCAAAGCGCAGCGCTCGGAGCGGATGCGTTCCGCCCACCGCCGTCAAAGGCCGCGACGGATATTGGGTGATGCAATAACTGGCAAAGGCAAACGCCGCCGCGAAAATGAAAAGCAGGATCTGGAAGTAAGCCATTTGCCGTTCCAGAATTCGGCCGGCCAACTCGCTGAACAATGCCGCGGTCCCAATACGGATCATGACCGTGCGTGAAAACAAATGCCCGCGGCTTTTCTCGGGATAATTCTCCTGGTAAATCTGCGTGAACAACGGAATCGCCGCCGAGGACGCGGTCATGGCCAGGACACTTCCGGCAATGAACACCGGCGTCCAGGGAACAATCGCCATCACCAGAAAGCAAATCGCACCGACCAAGGCGAGGCGCGCACCTGCGCGGCTCGCCGAAATGCCTTTCGACGCCACGAACGAAACGACCATCGGAGAAATCACCAAACCGAGGCTGCCGCCACCGGCCACGAGCGCTTTGCCGGTCGCTCCGGCGTGAAACCAGCGGACGGCGATGAGCAGAAGAAAGGTGCTTCCGGCCGTCTCGAGTATGCCGCTCGAAATCGCGCGCCAGCGCTCGAAGTAATAGGTTTTTTCCGTTCGGTTCTCACCCGACATGGCGCGGAGTGTACTGGGGGCCGGTTCGAGGTAAAACGAATAATCAACCGGCACATACCTTGAACCGCACCATCAACGCACGTGCCGGGAATCGAGGAACGAACAAGACGAGAAAGGACAGGATGCTTGCTCCGATTGATTCCTCTCGCCATCGAGGCGTTTTAAGCCGCGTCAATAAAACTTGCGCGCATCCACGTTGGGATTTTGGACCCGTTCCGTCCAGGTTTGGAGGCTTTCTTTACGGCGAAAATGCAATGCGAGCATGATGAAGACTGGCAAAGGCAGTGCGAACGCAAGACAAACCAGAATGACCCAAGGGTTCGAGGTGTCTGCATCGGCCGTCATAAGCACGGAGAGGGCGAAAGCGGCCACGACCGCCCAGACAATCGACAGCGCCCAAAAGAACCGGCACCTGGGGCGGCCACTTTTTTGCTGATCCACCCAGCCCCCGCCATGAACGAACTTTTCAGCGATTTTCATAAAGGCAAAGCGGCTGTCTCGTCATGCTTTTGGGCAGATTAAGACGAGGCATTTGAATGTCAATATGCGGATCGAATTGATCGAATTGACATTCGATGCTACGCGGACCCCGAATTCCTCGTAGCAGCCTGACGTGAGTCGGCTTTAATATTTTCTGCGCGCAAGCCATCCGATTACCCAAGCGCATTCCCACGCGAACAACAGCGTTGGCCTTCAGTTCGATCCGGCAAGCGCGTCACCGATGGTCAAGGGACCCTTCGACCAGAAATAAGTGATCGAACTCACATTCGATGCTACGTGGACCCCGAATTCCTCGTAGCAGCCTGACGTGAGTCGGCTCTCACTTTTTCTGGCCGCGCATGCCATTCCCTTGCCGGAAGCGCATTCCCACGCGAATAACGGCGTTGACCTTCAGCTCGATCCGGCAGGCGCGTCACCGATGGTCAAGGGACGCTTCGACCAGAAATAAGTGATCGAACTCACATTCGATGCTACGGAGGTTCAATTCGCCGGCGCGCCTTTCCGACCGAAAAAACTTGCCGAAAACCGCATTTCCTTGTTGGCATTTCGGGTAGTACCCACAATATTTAGCGGTTTTCGTATGCCTGAAGCCAAACAACACGTTTACGACGAGAGCAAGATCAAAACGCTCTCGTCGCTCGAACATATCCGGCTCCGCACCGGCATGTACATCGGCCGCCTCGGGGATGGTTCCCATTACGACGACGGCTGTTACATCCTGCTCAAGGAGGTCATCGACAACGCCATCGACGAATACATCATGGGCTTTGGCAAGGAGGTGCACATCACCATCGAAGGCACCCGCGTGGCGGTGCGCGATTTCGGGCGCGGAATTCCGCTGGGCAAAGTGGTCGATTGCGTTTCCAAAATCAACACCGGCGCCAAATACAATGATGAAGTGTTCCAATTCAGCGTCGGCCTCAATGGCGTCGGCACCAAGGCCGTCAACGCTCTCTCGAAGGATTTCGTCGTCCGCAGCCATCGCTCGGGGGAATATGTCGAGGCTTCATTCAAACAAGGGAAACTGAAAAACGAGAAGACGGGCAAAGCGGGAAATGAACCGGACGGCACATTCATCCGCTTTGAGCCGGACCCGGAGATTTTCAAGGAGACGGAATTTCGGGCGGAGTTCATCGAGAAACGGCTGCGGCATTACAGCTATCTGAACACTGGCCTCAAACTCGTTTTCAACGGCAAAACCTTTCAATCACGGCGCGGCTTGCTCGATCTGGTGATGGAGGATTTGCAAGCGGACGGAAGCGAGCCGATTTACCCGCCGCTGCACTACGTGAGCAAGACGCTCGAGTTCTGTTTCACGCACACCAACAGCCGATACGGCGAGACATTCTACTCGTTCGTCAACGGGCAGTTTACTTCCGATGGCGGAACGCACCTGAGCGCATTCCGCGAAGGCTTGCTCAAAGCGGTCAACGAATATGCCCGCGCCAAGTTCGAAGGAGACGATGTGCGCGAGTGCATGATTGGCGCGGTATCGATCCGGTTGAAAGATCCCGTGTTCGAATCGCAAACGAAGAACAAACTTGGCAATACCGAAATCCGTTCCGAACTCGTCAACACCGTGCGCGAGGAGTTGCTGCACTTTTTCAATCGCAACAAGGAGGTCGCGGAAAAGATCATCGCCAAGGTCAAGGACACCGAGCAACTCCGGAAGGAATTGCAGGAGGTGAAAAAGCTCGCGCGCGAGCGGGCCAAGGCCATCACCATCCGCATTCCGCAGCTCAAGGATTGCAAAATCCACTTCGACAAAGCCAAGGGCAAAGGCAAGGGGTCGATGGTTTTCATCACAGAAGGCCAGTCTGCCGCCGGATCGATTGTGAGCTGCCGCGACGTGAACACGCAGGCGATTTTTGTCTTGAAAGGAAAACCGCTCAATGTCTGGGACCTCAAGCGCGACATCGTTTACAAAAATG
>JBFMDG010000181.1:0-2978 GCA_040754135.1 Verrucomicrobiota bacterium | reverse complement strand
ATGACGAGATGTACAACCTCATGCGCAGCCTCGATATCGAGGACAATATTGACGGCTTGCGCTACGAGAAAGTGGTTCTGGCGACCGATGCCGATGTCGATGGGCTGCACATTCGCAATTTGTTGATCACTTATTTTTTCCGGTTTTTCGATCAACTCGTTCACGATGGGCATCTCTACGTCCTCGAAACGCCGTTGTTCCGGGTGCGCAACAAGCAGCAAACGATTTATTGCTATTCGGAGGCCGAGCGCGACAGCGCCGCGCAACAGCTCGGCAAAAGCTGCGAGATCACGCGCTTCAAAGGGCTCGGGGAAATTTCGCCCTCCGAGTTCAAACAGTTCATCGGCGACAACATGCGCCTCAGCCGCGTCGAGTACGCACCCAGGCCCGACGCTTCGAATATCCTCTCCTTTTACATGGGTAAGAACACGCCGGAACGAAAAGATTACATCATGGGCAATCTGGTCGTGCCGGTGGAGGAGTAAGGAGCCGGATGAAGTTATCTCGAAGAACAAGGTCGCGCCTGTTCAATTCTTGCCATTACCGGCGGCCTACAGTGGAAAACGCCCCGCCCCTGTATTGAATCCATCCCATTGAAATGAGTTCCAACGATCCATCGAAAGAGAATCCAAAAACCGGGAATCCTGCCGGCAAAAGCAGTGGCAATGGCAACGGCAACGGCCATGACCACGTCGTCGCCGAACAGGTTGCTGCTGCCGCAGAACCCCGCCCGTTCGTCCCGAGTCATCTCGAGTTGCCGCTCCATAAACGGGTCGATCGCAGCTTTCTCGAGTACGCCTCCTATGTCATTCGCGACCGCGCCATTCCCAATCTCTCGGATGGCCTCAAGCCGGTGCAGCGCCGCATCCTCTGGTCGCTGCACGAAAAGGACGACGGGCGTTTCATCAAAGTGGCCAACATTGTCGGCTATTGCATGCAGTATCATCCGCACGGCGACGCTTCCATTGCCGATGCGCTGGTGGTGCTGGCCAACAAGCGGTACCTGATCGAGGGCCAGGGCAATTTCGGAAACATCTACACCGGCGACGCGGCGGCTGCGCCGCGTTACATCGAGTGCCGCCTGACCGAACTTGCGCGCAACGAACTGTTCAATGACGAGTTGACCGAGTTCGTCCTGAGTTACGATGGGCGCGCGAAGGAGCCGGTGGCGCTTCCCTCGAAACTCCCCTTGGTGCTGATGCTCGGCACCGAAGGCATTGCGGTCGGGCTCTCTTCCCGCATTCTCCCGCACAATTTCCCCGAGCTGCTGCAGGCGCAGATTGCCATTTTGAAAAAGCAGCCGTTCAAATGCCTCCCCGATTTTCCGACCGGCGGCCTCATGGACGCGCGCGAATACGCCGACGGCAAAGGCAGCGTGAAGGTGCGTGCCAAGATCAAAGTCAAAGACGAATCGACGGTTGTCATTAAGGAAATCCCGCCCACGACCACGACTGATTCTCTGCTCGCCTCGATCGAAGACGCCACGCGCAAAGGGAAGTTGAAGGTGAAAAGCACCAACGACTTCACCGCTGAGAGCGTCGAGATCGAAGTGAAAGCGCCGCAAGGCGTCAGCGCCGAGCAATTGGTCGATGCGCTCTACGCCTTCACCGATTGCGAGGTGACGATCGCCAGCCGGATTATCGTCATTAAGGACAATCGCCCGGTGGAACTGACCGTCTCCGAAGTTCTGAAGGAGAACACGGAGCAACTGGTGCAGATCCTCAAGCGCGAACTCGAACTGAAAGAGAAGAAACTTCGGGACGACCTGCATTTTCGCACGCTTGAACGCATTTTCATCGAGGAACGCCTCTATAAAAAAATCGAGCAGTGCAAAACCAATGAAGCCGTTTTCACCGCGGTGCACGAATCATTCAAACCGTTCCGCAAAGAGCTGCATCGCGATCTGACGAATGAAGATGTCGAACGCCTCCTCCAGGTGCGCATCCGCCGCATATCGTTATTTGATATTCAGAAGCACCGCGAGGAGATGGACCAATTGAAGGCGGATCTGAATGAAACCCGCAAGCACCTCAAACAACTTACCAAATACGTCATCGCGCATCTCGAAGCGCTCCTCGAAAAATACGGACCGCTCTACCCGCGCCTGACGCGCAGCAGCCGATACGACGAAGTGGATGCGCGCGAAGTCGCCTTCAAAGCGTTCAAAGTCGCGTATGACCGGGAATCGGGTTACGTCGGTTACAAGGTTTCCGGGGACGAATTCCGAATCGACTGCACCAAATTCGACAAGCTCCTCCTGGTCTTTAAAGATGGGCATTACCAGGTCACTGAGTTGCCGGAGAAACTGTTTGTCGGGCCGGACCTGGTGTATTGCGGGCTGCCGGAGCGCGATCGCGTCTTCACGCTGTCTTACACCAATCGCGAGGCGACTTACCTGAAACGGTTCACTTTCGGCGGTTCCATCTTGAACAAGATTTATCATTGCATCCCGCCCAAATCGAAAATCCTCTTCTTCGAACCGGACACGCCGGCGGAGTTGTTCATCCGCTACAAGGCGGCGCCCTATCAAAAGATCAATCAGCAAACTTGCAAACCGGCAGAGGTGGATGTGAAAGGCCCGAAAACGCGCGGACGCCAAATCTCGATCAAGGAGGTCGCTGCCATCAACAGCAAACCGCCGCGCGGCTGGGATCCCGAGGCGCCCACCACGCGTCTGCAATTTATTTAAGAGCCTGTCTGAAAATCCCGTGGGGTCCTGTTTTCTCGCAAAAGGCCGGAGGCAAGGCGCGACGAGCGAGCATACCCGCAGTGGTCTGTGAGTGAGGAGCAACGCCGCCAGACGGCCTTTTGCGAGAAAACCCTCCGGGCGGCGGTTCTTTTGGCCGTGGCAGGCGTTGGCTCGGACCTTACAGCCCACTGCGGGGATGCTCGGTCCTCGCCGCCTTGGCCACGGCCAAAATCCCTCGCCGCAGGACCCCACGCAATTTTCAGACAGGCTCTTATCAAGGCAGAGGCTA
>JBFMDG010000180.1:0-11306 GCA_040754135.1 Verrucomicrobiota bacterium | reverse complement strand
GGCCGGCTCAAAACCCCCACAACCGCCCCGGCTAATTCGAGCCCATGCCGTTTTGCGTCGAGCAACGTGCCTCGAGGTGAAGGATTCGAGTCGCCGCCCATCCCGGTCAGAAAAACCGCTGTGGCCCCGGGGAAATGCGATTCGATATGCTCCCGCGCATAGGCCATGTAATCGCCGGAAATCTTGTAAAAATCGTTCCCGGAAATGCTCGTGCCATGGCAGGCGTACCCAAAGATCACGCCGCGCACCGCGTCGTTTGTCCCGCGAACCTTGAGGACAGGCACATCCCAATCAACTGGCCCGTCCGGATTTTCTCCGAAATTGATTTTGTCTTCCTGATAAACGCGGCGATTGATGGCGAATCGTGCGCGTCCATTGCCAAATTCGAGCCGCGCTGGCTGCAGATCGGCGAGCGCGCCCCTCACCACGTCCAGCAACTGAGTGCGCAGAAACTGGCTGTACTGGCGAATGCGTTCCCGTTCCACTTCGGAAGCAGGCGCCATGATCTCGAGTGTGTTTTCCAGGACCGGCGCGGAATGGGTATGGCTCGAGACGATCATGATCGCCCCTCGAGGCAAGCCGTGTTTCGCCTCAGCTTCGCGCACTACCGTCCCGCCGAACTGGTGGCTCACTTCGCAATTATCCAAACCGACGAACACGAATTTTGAACCGGTGGCATCTTTCAAAGCGAGCGCGTTGGCCATCAAGCGATGATCCACCTGATCGGCCGCCCGATTGCGCGCGGCGTAACCGGCGAGCCAGATCGGCGGATGAGGCGTGATATCGCGTCTGGCCAACCCCGCTTCGAGCGCAACGCCTTTTTCGATCTCAGCGCAAAAACCCGAACCGATGCAAAGCAACAACAACCAGCAACCAAAAATCCGTGGCGCGGACCGCGCCCCGAGCCGAAGAGATGTCGTGGGGTGAAACTTCTTTTCTGGAACGCCGCCGCTCGACGTCGGCGATCGTCGAAGTGAAATTGTTTTCATAGCGTTGGAGCTTTCATCGCGTCCGTAGTGCGCCGTTCATTTGTTAAGCATCGGGACGCAGCGGTTGTGGACAGTCTTCCTTTGATTCATAATTGCGCAAAATGTTGCGCGCCGCTTTGCGCATTTGCTCGATCAATTCCGGCGGTTGCAAAACGACAGCATGCCCAGCCCAACCAAGAATCCAACGCTGGATTTCCACCAGGCTCGACAAACGCAGGCTCAGTTCCACTCCGCCGTCAGGCAGTTCCAGCAGTTGCTGCGATGGATGCCATTTCTTTTCCCGGATGTAATCGGCCACCCATTCGTCAAAGCGAATGCGGATTTCGTGTTCCTCTTTTCCGGAAAGAATTCCAAAACTGTCGCGCAATCGGCGGTCGAGCGAGAATTTCGCCGGGCGCTTGAATTTTGATCCCGTCGGTTCCACCGCTTGAATACGGGAAGGGACAAACGTGCGGATGTCTCGTCGCAAATGACAAAACGCGAACAGGAACCAGTCGCCATTGATATTGGCGAGGTGATAAGGATCGACGATGCGCGGTTCGGCTTCCGATTGTCCGGGTTTGCGATAGCGGAGCTTGACTTGCTGGCGTTGCGCCGTGGCCCTCGCGAGTGCATCGAACACTTCCAGAGAGATGATCGGTTCGATGCGGGTGTGAAACGAGATGGTTTGGTCCCAGTCAGCCAGGTTGAGCGAAATCGTGTCGGGGAGCGCGGTGGCCATTTTCTGAAAGGCGCTCAAAAGCGGCTTTTCGAAAGTCGTGCCGCGATATTGTTGCAGGGCTTTTTCGGCGACCAGCAAAGCGAACAATTCTCCCTCAGTGATCTGGACAGTGGGGAAGGCGTTCACCTCCTGGGTATAAGCGTATCCGAGCCGCTTCGGATCGTACTCCAATGGCAGTTCGAGTCGATCCCGCATGAAATCGAGATCGCGCTGAATGGATTTGGTGCTGACCTCGAGTTCGACCGCCAGTCGGGTGCGATTTGGATAAGTGCCCGATTGAATTGCCTGGTGAATGCGCAGCATCCGTTCGAGCGGTGTGCGCGCTTTGGGCAGGTTCAATTTGGCTGAACGCGTCATAGCGCTCCGGCGCGGCTCCGGCAGCTCGTCCAACGCGCTCAACCCATGCCAGGCTGCCGGCTCGATCCCGTAGAGTCGGGTTCCCTGTCGGGCGAGCTCAGACGAGTTTGGCGAGCAGGTCGTCGTTCGTCTTCGCTTTCTTGAGCGCGGAGACGAGCGTTTCCATCGCCTCGACCGGATTCAGATCCACCATCATGCGGCGCAATTTGCGGACGGCCTCAATCTGGTTTTTCGGAAAGAGCTTTTCTTCCTTGCGCGTGCCGCTCTTCGGAATGTCGATGGCGGGAAACAACCGGCGATCGGACAATTTGCGATCGAGGACCAGCTCCATGTTGCCAGTGCCTTTGAATTCCTGAAAGATGAGTTCGTCCATGCGCGATCCGGTATCCACCAGGGCCGTGGCAATGATGGTCAGGGAGCCGCCCTCTTCAATCTTGCGCGCTGCGGCGAACATTTTTCGCGGAATTTCCAAAGCGCGGGCGTCAACACCGCCTGTCATGGTGCGGCCGCTCCCGCCATGCACGCTGTTGTAAGCGCGGGCCACGCGGGTAATGGAATCGAGCAGCACAAAAACATCTTTGCCGCTTTCCACCATCCGCCGGCATCGCTCGATCATAAAGCGCGACAAACGGACGTGCGTTTCAAGATCCTGATCGTTAGAAGAGGCCACCACTTCGGCTTTGACCGATCGCTGAAAATCGGTGACTTCCTCCGGACGCTCGTCAATGAGCAGCACGAGCACGTGCACCTCAGGATGGTTGGCCGTGATGGCGTTGGCCACTTGCTTCAGCACTGTCGTTTTTCCGGTGCGCGGAGGAGCGACAATCAAACCGCGCGTCCCCTTGCCAATCGGCGTCACCAGGTCAATGACGCGGGTTTCGATCAGGTCGGGGGTTGTCTCGAGCCGGAATTTTTCGATCGGATCGATGGTCGTCAGATTTTCGAAGCGGACGGTTTTGGTGTATTCCGAGAAAGGGAGCCCATTGACTCTTTCGACCTCGCGCAGCTGAGGGCTGGTGCCGCGATGAGGCGGCTGAGTCGGACCTTCCACCTGGCAGCCTTCCCGGAGAAAATTCTTTTTGATGGTATCCGGGGTGACGAAGATGTCGGTGGGCTTGGGCTGGAAGTGGTTTTCCGCGGAGCGGAGGAAACCGAATCCCTTTTCAGAGATTTCCAAATATCCGGAACCGTAGTCCGAATTCGAATGATTGTTCATAACTCTGTCTGTTGTCGTTGTCCGAAGGGTCTACCTAAAGCCTTAGCGCCTATGGCCAAAATTGAATGTTGAATTAGGGAGAACCGCTGGCCCGAATCGTTTTTGGAATCTCAAACCCAAAGCTGGGCACAGCCGGTTAGACCTGTGACACTCGGATAATTACGGGCAAACCTTTCAAAACGCAACTAAATATTTTTGGAAAATTATCCGCGCGTTTAAATCCCATTCCAACCCCTCCCATCACAGATGAAACGCGTCCCGCACCGTCGATAAAAATGAATTCTCGGGAGGAGTAACGCCCTCATCACTCGCCAGAATCTCCTCGAGCAATTGGTAAACGCCCACGCGTTGCTCTCGCGAACTGAATCGTTGGCTCAACCGCGCGGCGTGGGTTTGAGCGTCCTCCGGCTTTTGCACCTGCTGGCGAATCCGGGTCACAGCCGCGTCGTATTGCCGGGTGCGCTCGTATTCCGATGCGTGTCCCATCGATTGCAACAAACGTGTGACGCGCTCATCCTCCGCGGAGGTCAGGTGGCCGTCCGAGTACATAGCCAGGACCATCAGATCGAGAACAGCTTGTTGCTGTTCCAGTGAGAGTTTCTTGATGTCCATCGTTCGCCGCGATTTCGAGAACGAATGCATCATGCCTGCGGAAGCCGGCCTGGTCACCACAAAAATCGATCAGCGGATTTTGCAATTGCAGTTTCCAGAGACGCTGGCTCGCCGTTCCATTCCTGGTTTGCGGCAATGTTTCCTCGACAACCTCACGCAAATTGGAAACATTTCGCCCCCGTGACAGGCACCGATTCCCGTAAACGACGACCTCGGCGTTTGCTGCTCATCAACGCCGTCACCTGGTCCGCTGCCTATCCGCGCCGCCACCGTTTGCGCGATGTCTTTCAATGGTACGCCCAGCGCCTTCCCACCTCCCCGGCGCTCGACTTTAAAATGATCGATGCGGAAGCCGATGTGGTTCGCGCCATTCGCCACGGCGCCGATGGCGTCATCATCAGCGGGTCGCCGCGCGATGCCTGGACCGACGATCCGATGAACGACAAACTCTGCGAAGCCATTTTCGAGTGTCGCGATTTGGGAGTTCCGTTTCTGGGTGTTTGCTACGGTCATCAATTGCTCGGGCGCGCTCTCGGCGGCGAAGTGGCGCCTCATCCGAAGGGCTTTGAATTGGGAACCATTCCGATTCAACTCACAACGGCAGGGGAGCGGTTTCCACTTTTCGCTGGCATCGCATCCGAATTTGAAGTGCTCCTCAGCCATGCTGATGCTGTTTTGACCATGCCAGCCGGTTGCGAATTGCTGGCCACGGGAAGCTTCACGACTATTCAAAGCTTTCATTGGAACCATCAATTGATGGGCGTTCAATTTCATCCCGAACTGGATCCCGAATCGCTCCGCTTTATCTGGAGCGCGCGCCGCGCGGTCTGGCGGGATAAAGTCACTTTCGATCTCGATGCCGTCCTCGATCAATTGCGGCCGGCGCCGTTAGCGGCAAAAATTTTCCATAATTTTGTTCACCACTTTATGACATGATCACCGCTTCATTTTCTTTTCCGACACTCACTCTCTTCGGGCCAGGGTCGCTCTCAGAATTGCCCGCTCGTTTGCAACAGCTCAAAGTGCAGCGGCCGCTGGTGGTAACCGATCCGGGGCTCGTGGCTACGGAGGCCTTTCGCGCGTTGCAAAAAACTCTCGGGTGCGATGCGCAGGGGCAAAGCTGGTTTTTATATCAGGGAGTGCATCCCAATCCCATCGAACCTGACGTTCAGGAAGCGGCGCGCGTGTTTCGCGACAACCGCTGCGATGCCATCATCGCCCTGGGCGGTGGCAGCTCTCTCGATGCGGGCAAGGCTGCGCGCCTTTTGATCAAACGTCCCGAGCTCAATCTTTCGGACTACCGGTTTGAAGATGATTGGACGGGATTGGCGCCTTTCATCGCCATTCCCACAACGGCTGGAACCGGGAGCGAAGTGGGCCGGAGCTCCGTCATCACGCTCACGGCCACGCGCCGTAAAGCCGTGCTGTTTCACCCGGAACTGCTCGCCAAACTGGTCATACTCGATCCCGAGTTAACTCGCGGATTGCCCCCAAAACTCACAGCGGCCACCGGTTTGGACGCACTTACGCATTGCATCGAATCCTTCACTTCACCCGTCTTCCATCCGCTGTGTGACGGCATCGCCCTCGAAGGGATCCACCTGATCGCGGAGGCGCTCCCCAAAGCTTGTCGCGATGGAAATAATCTCGAAGCGCGCGGGCAAATGCTGGTGGCCGCCGCCATGGGCGCGGTGGCGTTCCAAAAAGATTTGGGCGCAACCCATTCCCTGGCGCATCCGCTCTCGACCGTTTGCGGTTTGCACCATGGCACGGCGAACGCCCTTTGCCTTCCGGCCGTCATGCAGTTCAATTCCCTCCGAAAGCCGGGCTTGTACCGTCGCGTCGGATTGGCCTGCGGGTTGGACGTTGTCAATTTGCAAGAGGCCGAAGCCGATCGCGTGACCATCGATTTTGTCGAGGATCTGATCGTGCGATGCGGCTTGGATGAAACGCTCCGGGATTACGGCGTGCAAGAGCCGCAGGTGGATTTGCTCGCCGACCAGGCGTTTCAAGACAGTTGTCACCTGACCAATCCGGTGCCCGTCAGTCGCGAAGATTTGAAGGCGCTTTATCTGGCGGCGTTGTGAAAATGAAAATTCCAACACAACTTTTTATCGATGGTTCTTATTCCGACACCCCGTCGCAAGGCACGCGCCTGATCAATCCGGCCAGAGAGGAAGTTTTTGCGGAGGTGGCATCGGCCACGATTGCGGACGTTGATCACGCCATCGAATCCGCCCAACGCGCCTGGGAATCCGGCTGGCGCGATCTGGCGCCGGGCCGCCGCACAGAAATCCTGTTCAATGTTGCCCGCGTCCTGCGGGAAAATATCGAGTGGCTGGCCCAGCTCGAAACGCTGCACATTGGTAAACCGATCGGTGACGCGCGTGATGAAGCCGGCCTGGGCGCGCGCGTTTTCGAATATTATGCCGGCGCCGTGACGAAGTTCTTCGGCCAAACTATTCCCGTGGCGCGCGGTGGATTCGATTTCACATTGCGCCAGCCGATGGGTGTTGTGGCGGCAATTGTCCCGTGGAATTTTCCATTTCCAATTGCCTGCTGGAAGGTCGCGCCGGCTCTGGCCGCCGGCAATTGTGTCGTATTGAAACCGGCCTCGATCTCGCCGCTGACCGCGCTGGCATTGGGTGAACTGGCACACGCTGCCGGATTGCCGGCTGGTGTCCTGCAGGTCTTGCCCGGTTCCGGTTCTGCCATCGGCGATGTGCTCGTCACCCATCCCTTGATCCGCAAGATCTCATTCACCGGCTCGACGGCCATCGGGCGCCGTATCATGGAGTTGGCGGCGCGCGATCTGAAGCGCATCTCCCTCGAGCTCGGCGGAAAATCGCCCAATATTGTTTTTGCCGATTCCGATTGGGAACGCGCGGCCGAGACGTCGCCGATGAGCGTTTTTGCCAATACCGGACAGGATTGTTGCGCCCGGAGCCGTGTGTTTGTCGAACGCAGAATCTACGAGCCGTTCGTCGAGAAATTCGTGGCCGCAACCCGGGCGTTAAAAGTGGGTGATCCGAAATTGCCTGAGACGCAGCTGGGCCCGCTCGTCTCGGCATCGCAGCGCGCAACTGTGGAAGAATTCCTTTCCGATGCGCGATCGGCGGGAAGCCGATTCGCGTGCGGAGGGCAGCGGCTTTATGACAAAGGTTATTATCTGGAACCGGCCGTGTTGCTTGAGGTGAAGAAGGAAGACCGTTGTTGGCGCGAAGAAATTTTTGGGCCAGTAGTTGCCATCACGCCGTTCGAGGATGAAGCGCAGATGATCTGCGACGCGAATGCCTCGCCGTATGGCTTGAGCGGATCGCTTTGGACGAATGACTTGCGGCGCGCGTTGCGCGTCAGCCGCGCGGTGCAAAGCGGCGTGTTGAGCATCAATTCGCACAGCAGCGTGCATGTCGAAGCGCCTTTTGGCGGATTCAAACAAAGCGGCATTGGGCGCGACCTCGGTTTGGCCGCCCTGGAAGGCTACACCGAATTGAAAAACGTCTATGTGGCGGAGTAGCTTCCGATTTAGAACAATCCCAATCCCTCATGACTCTCACCGAACTCAAATCTCAAATTCGCGCGGGCGCCATTGACACCATCATTGTTGCTTTTCCCGATGTGTTCGGGCGCCTCGTGGGCAAGCGATGCACGGCGAAATTCTTTCTCGATTCCGTCGCGGAGCACGGCACGCATGGCTGCAATTACTTGCTCACGGTCAACATCGAGATGGATCCGCTCGAAGGTTTTCAAGTGGCCAATTGGGAGAAAGGCTTTGGCGATTTCGAGATGCGCCCGGATTTATCGACGCTGCGGCTCATTCCTTGGCTGCCCGGAACGGCGCTGGTGCTTTGTGATTACCGGCATCACGACGGTTCGTTGGTCGCGGAAGCGCCGCGCTCGGTTTTGCGGCAGCAGGTGGAAACGCTGGCGCGCAAAAAACTATTCGCCTACGCGGCGAGCGAGCTTGAGTTCTTTCTGTTCAACCAGACTTTTCACGAAGCATTTGCCGCCGATTACCGCAACCTGACTCCTTCGAGCGATTACCGGATCGATTACCACACGCTACAGCCGGCGCGTGACGAAGCGCTCATGCGCGCCGTGCGCAACCAAATGACGGCCGCGCGCGTTCCCATTGAAACGAGCAAAGGCGAATGGGGCAGGGGACAGCATGAGATCAACTTTGTCTATGCCGAGCCCCTCCCCATGGCCGATATGCACGTGTTGTTCAAACAAGGCCTCAAGGAAATCGCCGCCCAGCATGGCAAATCAGTCACCTTTATGGCCAAGCCATGGGCGCAGGAAGTGGGAAGCAGCTGCCACATTCACGTGAGCCTTTGGCGCGCGGGACGGAATTTATTTTGGGATACCAAAACGAAAGGCGCATCGGCAACGTTCCGGCATTTTCTGGGTGGGTTGATGAAATATGCCCCGGAACTCTGTTATTGTTTTGCGCCCACGATCAATGCCTACAAGCGTTACCAATCGGCGAGCTGGGCGCCCACCAAGATGGCCTGGTCGCACGACAATCGGACCGTTGGCTTTCGCGTGGTTGGCCATGGGAATTCATTTCGCATCGAGAACCGCATGCCGGGAGCCGATGCCAATCCTTATCTCGCTTTCGCGGCGACCCTTGCCGCGGGACTGGCCGGCATCGAGGAACAGCTCGATTGCGGCGAAGCCTACCAAGGCAACGCCTACGTGGATACGAATCTGCGCGCTTTGCCAAAAACCTTGCGCGAGGCGGCGGATCTCCTCGATCGCAGCCAGCTGGCTCGAACGGCCTTTGGCGATGCGGTAGTGAATTTTTATGTTCACACCGCGCGATTGGAAGTGGACGCTTACGATAACGCCGTCACCGATTGGGAACGCCTCCGTTACTTCGAGCGCATCTGAACATCGTCACGGCTTCCATCCGAACAGCCACGCATTCCCTTGGGACGATGGCCTCAAGATCTCAGGCATTTCAACCCAACGGTTCTGAGATGCGTTGAATGGCCAGGGCATGGCCCGTTTCCGGATCGATCCGCACAAGCGCTCCTTGAAGATGAATGCGATCCGAGGCCACGCCAAATCGCTGCGGAGTGTTGGTGAGAAAACGTTTGATGATCGGCTCGATTTCCCGCCCGAGCACGCTCTCATGTGCGCCTGTGAATCCGGCGTCGCAAAGAAACGCCGTCCCGCCGGGGAAAACCTGTTCATCCGCCGTTTGCACGTGCGTATGCGTTCCCACCACTGCGCTGACCTGGCCGTCCAGAAATCGGGCCAACGCAATTTTTTCCGACGTGGCCTCGGCGTGAATGTCCACAAAGATAATGCGCGTCGAGGCCCGCAGCCGCCGCACCTCCGGCTGCACCGCCCAAAATGGATTTTCCAGATCGGCCATGAAGGTGCGTCCCTGGAGATTGATGATGCCGACAGGTGGTTTCCCTTCCCCTTGAAATAACGTGGCGCCCTGGCCAATGGTGTCCGGCGGATAATTGAGCGGCCGGAGAAAACGCCGGTCCGTTTCGAGCAGTGTCGTGACTTCCTTTTGATCCCACAAATGATCGCCGGTGGTGATGATATCCACGCCGCCCGCGTAAATCTCCGCCGCGGTGTTCAAAGTGATGCCCGAACCTCCCGCGGCATTTTCACCATTGGCAATGACGAGATCGATGTCGTATTGCCGGCGCAGTTTGGGGACAAGTTGTTTCACCGCGCGACGCCCCGGTTCCCCCACGATGTCTCCGATGAACAGGATTTTCACTGCGCAGACAGTAAACTGGCCAAAGAAACTGTCGAGAGTGGATTGTGCCATTGGCCGTTGGCCGATTTGCCGGGGCGCGATGTCTGCGGAGCGGACGTCTTCGATACTGCTCGGAACCTGCCTGGCGGCGGAAAGGAATCGACGCGCACCGGGGGCGAGCCTCTCAGAGCTCAGCGTCCCTGTCGGAAAAACAGTGTTGAACTCTGCGTGGGCAAAACTAGTATAGTCCCATACGGCCATTGCTGCACTTCAGCGGCCGCGCTAATTGGAATCTCAGTATGAAGTCCCATTCAATCGTTCCCTGTCGAAACCAATCCGGCTCCGGATTCACGCTCATTGAATTACTTGTCGTCATCGCGATTATCGCGATTCTGGCCGGCATGCTCCTGCCGGCGCTGGCCAAATCGAAAACCAAGGCTCAAGGCATCCAATGCATGAGCAACAACAAACAGCTGGTATTGGGCGTCCATATGTACACCGCGGATTTCCAGGATCGTTATCCCAACAATTTCACCATTCCTGGCACCCAACAGGCGATCTCCTCCGGCTTATTCAACAATTGGGTCAACAACATCATGACCTGGAACGCCGGCAGCAGTGTCGAGGACCGAAGTGTCACCAACGTGCTGTGGGTCAAGAACGGGGTGCTCGCTCCTTACACCGCCGGTGCCGTGGGCATTTACAAATGCCCGGCCGACCATTTCGTCAGCCCCGGCCAGCGCCGCGCAGGCTGGACTCAACGGCTGCGCAGCATGTCCATGAACGCGCTGTTCGGTCGATCGAACAACGACGCAAACGACAACACCGTTCGCGGCCGCAGCTGGGCCTTTAGCGGCATGTACCGCCAGTTCCTCAAAACCAGCGATGTGGTGGAGCCGGCCAAAACCTGGCTGACGCTCGATGAACATCCGGATTCCATCAACGACGCCTTTTTCATTACCGATCCGAACGTGCCAAACTGGCAGGACATTCCCGCGTCGTATCACAATGGGGCGTGTGGATTTTCCTTCACTGATGGTCACGCCGAGATCCACAAATGGCTGAGTGACGCTTCCAAATATCCGGTGGACTATTCTTATGGGCCGACCAAACCGTTCACCGCCGCCAACAAGGGCCGATTGGACATGCAATGGTACGCCGAACGCATCCAGTTGATTCCCTATCGCTGATGTTCAACGTGCAACACCGCGGATAGCCCTGACCGTGCCCGGCAAAATCGCGCACCGGCAGCGGCAACGCCCGGCTTTTAACAAAATTTTCGGTGTCTGCGAAGGAAGAACAGGATGAATAACGGGCTCATCGGCCCATCACCGAGAAATTGTCGCACGGTTTTCAGGCCGCAGCAGATGGTACGAGTTCAGGACCGGATTAGTCAGGGTTAAAGTCATTCCACCGGGCCAACGCACCAACACCTGATCGATCCGATCTATGGTGCCGAGCCCGAAATGAACTGTAGGAGCGTGTTGCGAACGATACGAATCACCCGTGACAATCTCGCGAACCATTTGCGTCTTTCCGGATTGAACGGTCATGCGGAGGCCGATCGGTGATCTGCCGGGACCCTCTTCGCGAAATCGGAACCCGATCCAATTGCCGGTTTCAGTCAGATTGTTCTGGTAAATGCGCAACGTCTGTTTGGCTGTGGGCCAAAGCTCGTAGGTCGTC
>JBFMDG010000179.1:0-11317 GCA_040754135.1 Verrucomicrobiota bacterium | reverse complement strand
GCTCGCTGCTTCTCGAAACCCATCAGAGTGGACGTGAGGAAGCGATTGCCGCGTTAAACAACGTGGTCCTTCGCCTATTAACTTCCGCTCCGCCGGGCCGGCTCAGTTTCACGATCGTGGATCCGGTGGGGCTGGGGCAGAGTTTTTCGGGGGTGATGCATCTGACGGATTACGCCGAACACCTCATTAACCACCGCATCTGGACGCAAACCACTCAGATCGAGGAGCAGCTCGCCGAGCTGAATGAGCACATGGAAAAAGTGATTCAGATGTACTTGCGCAATGAGTACGCCACGATCGCCGAGTACAATGAGCAGGCCGGAAATATCGCCGAAAAATATCATTTCCTGGTGGTGGCCGATTTTCCATCAAGCTTCAGTGATCTGGCCGCCCGGCGGCTGCTGAGCATCGCGGCCAGCGGCGCCAAATGCGGTGTTTATACGCTCATTCATTGGGATCGACGCCAGCCCGTGCCGCAGGATTTCGTTGCCGACGATTTGAGACGGAGCAGTGTATGTCTGAGCGCGAAAGGGAATGAATTTCATTTCACGGGCAAATTGCTTCCCGGAACTCAGCTGCGGCTCGATGAGCCTCCCGCTGCGGAGGCGGCCATCGCATTGATCAATAAAGTGGGGCTCGCCAGCCGTGACTCCAACCGCGTGGAAGTCCCGTTCGAACATGTCGCTCCTCCTCCGGACCAATGGTGGAGCCTGGAAACCGCTTCAGAATTGCGCGTCCCGATCGGGCGCACCGGCGCAACCAAATTGCAGTACCTCGCCATCGGCAAAGGCACCCGCCAGCACGCGCTGCTCGCCGGCAAAACGGGTTCGGGGAAGTCCACGCTCTTCCACGTGATCATCACCAACCTGGCGCTTTGGTACAGTCCGGATCAGGTCGAGTTTTATTTGGTCGATTTCAAGAAAGGGGTCGAATTCAAATGTTACGCCTCGCGCCGGCTTCCCCATGCCCGCGTCGTCGCCATCGAAAGCGATCGCGAATTCGGCTTGAGTGTCCTGCAGCGCGTCGATGACGAACTGAAACGCCGCGGCGATCTTTTTCGCAAACTGGGAGTGCAGGACCTGGCCGGATACAAACGCGCCGGTGGAACGGAAGTGCTCCCGCGGTCGCTCTTGCTCATCGATGAATTCCAAGAGTTTTTTGTCGAAGACGACAAGATTGCGCAGACGGCATCGCTCCTCCTCGATCGCATTGTGCGGCAGGGACGCGCTTTTGGAATTCACGTGATGCTCGGTTCGCAAACGCTCGGGGGCGCCTACACGGTGGCCCGGACGACGCTGGGCCAGATGGTGATCCGCATTGCGCTTCAATGCAATGAGGCCGACGCGTATTTGATTATGGACGACAGCAATCCCGCGCCGCGCCTTCTCTCGCGTCCTGGCGAAGGAATTTACAATGATTCGGCCGGATCGATCGAAGGCAACAGCCCGTTCCAGACAGTCTGGCTGCCCGAAGAGGTGCGGGATCGATATCTTGCGGAAATTCGCAGGCGGGCTGAGGCGAGTGGGAACACGGCAACGCCGATCGTTTTTGAAGGCAACGCTCCTTCGGACGTGCAGGAGAACTTGGTGTTGCAACGTTTGCTCGAAGCTCAAACGATCGTGCCGCCGGTTTCGCCGCGAATCTGGCTGGGCGCTCCGAATTCCATCAAAGGCCCCACCGAGGCGGTTTTCCATCGGCAAAGCGGAAATCACTTGCTGTTGGTCGGCCATCGTGAAGAAGCGATTTTGGCCATTCTGGCCATCAGTTTGATTTCACTCTCCGCGCAATATCCGAGCGGCCGGTTGCGCGTCCTGGTTTGCGACGCCAGCGCGCCGGGATCGACTGGACGCGATTTTCTGGAACAAGTCGCCGGTCGGATCCCGCATGATGTGACTTTGGGTCGTCAGAATGAATTGGGCGACCTCCTGAAAGAGATGGTCGCTGAAATGAAGCGACGCGGGGAATCTCCTGAAGAGGCTCAAGGACCGGTCACTTTTCTCTGGATTCATGGATTGCAAAAGTTCAATCGATTGCGTTACGAGGAGGATTTCGGGTTTTCGAGCGGCGAAACGGAGACGGCACCGAACACAGGCGCGTTGCTGAACCAATTGATTGGCGAAGGAGCGCGAGTGGGATTTCACGTGATTGCCTCGTGCGACACCTACAACAACGCCACCCGTTTCTTGAGCCGCAAGGCGTTGAGTGAATTCGAAATGCGCGTGCTCTTTCAGATGAGCGCGAACGATTCCGCCAGTTTAATCGATAATCCAAAAGCCAGCACGCTCGGGCTGCATCGCGCGCTGTTTTACAACGAGCAGGAAGGTTACCTCGAAACATTCCGCCCTTACTTCCTGCCTGCGAAAGAATGGCTCGAATCGGCCTGGCGCAACCTCGAACGCTTGTTAAGGTGACGCTGCAATGCGTCAGTCGCCGCGGTCCATATGGCGGGCGATGTCGAGGCGCGCCACGGCTTCTTCCACGATGCCGCGCTTCAAGCCGGCAGGCATGAGTTGATCCCAGGAAAATCTCTCGCGAAAGACTCGCTTCAGCAGTTGAACGATCAGCCATTTGAGCAGCCCCCGATTTTCGCGCCGAAAGCGTTCAATGAGCGTCGGGTCCGGATTGTCGGCCGGGATGAGTTGTTTGAGGAATGGATGAACCGGCCAGGACCGGCTGATTTCATCAGATGCGAAAAGCCCTGTCGCATAAGCAAATCCGAGGGCCTGCAGCAATTCTTTCGGATGCCCTTGCGGTTGCCGTTCCAAAAAGCGAGTGACCTCCGGATCCGACCAGTTTAACGATTCCACTTCGGCCTGCGACCAGTGCCAGAGTGTTTCGGCCGGCACCCACTCGCTCAAATCGAGTGGGAATTGAAACGGTGTCTTGTTGTTCGCGCTGCTGGCCGGTGCCGTTTTCATCCGTTTCATTATAGATCCTGACCTGTGACAAATGGGTGGCAGGATATGAACTTTTCCGTGACAAATACCACGCGAATCGGGCCTGAGATTCTCCGAATTCGGACTTGCATTGAGTCCTGACTGCGCTATTTTCTCGCCTCCGCCGTTCCGGTAAAGAAGTTTCGAACGGCTTTTGATTACGAAATAGAACTATGGCAACAGCAAACGATATCCGAAAAGGGATGGCAATTAATTACAACGGCGATGTGGCCGTTGTTCTGGATAGCCAGCACCGGACGCCCGGCAACTTGCGCGCGTTCGTGCAGGCCACGCTCCGCAGCATCCGCACGGGCAAAAGCTCCGACGTCCGATTCAGCTCGACCGAAAAAATCGAAGTGGTCCCGCTTAACACGCGACGCATGGAATTCAGTTACAAAGACGGCGAAGATTACGTGTTTTCCGATCCGGAAACTTACGAAACCGTGACCATCCCGCCGGAAATCATTGGCGACGGGAAAAACTTTCTGGTCGAAAATGGCTCCGTCACGATGACGTTTGTGGATGACAAGGCCGTTCAGATCGAGCTGCCACCGAGCGTCGTGTTGGCTGTTACAGATGCGCCTGAAGGTATCCGCGGTGACTCTGCCAACAACGTGCAGAAGACGATTACGTTGGAAACCGGCATCACGGTTCAAGCGCCACTGTTCATCAAAACCGGCGAAAAGATCAAAGTGGACACACGGACCGGCAAGTACATGGAACGGGCCTGATCCAACAGCGAAGGATTTTCATTCAATCATCAAGGCTGACTCGCGAGGGTCAGCCTTTTTTGTTGCCCAGAAGTTTTATTCCGTAGCTTCGAGCGGTGGACGAATGCCAAATTTCTTCGCCAAAGCCAGGCAGGCCTTCAGTGGTTTGATTCCTCCGGTGCAGGTTGGATGGGAAAGCGAAGCGGCCGCAACACACACCGCGGTGAGCAGGCATTGCGGCAGATCCCAGCCCTCATGAAGCCCTAACAGGACTCCCGCGCAAAAGGCATCGCCCGCCCCAGCCGTTCCAGCAATAAACTTTTGCGGCAGATTTAAGGACGGCTGCCAGAAATCCTCGCCTTTCCTCGTGCGGGCAAATCCGCCTTCGGGAAAATGAATCACCACCAGGTCGCGCACCCCGCATTGCAGCAACGCGCCCGCGGCGTGGCGCAATGCAACCGTGTCCAGTTTCCCATCGGCCTGGCGCGTTTTGAAACCTGTAGTCTTACCGGCTTCGATCTCGTTCAAAATGCAATAATCCACATGCCGCAACGCCGGTGTCACTACTCTCGAAAAACGATCGCTGTTCTCGCTCACGACATCGACGCTGGTTTTCAATCCGGATTCCTGCGCGGCGGCCAGCAAGCGGGCGGCGCGAGTGCCGAACTTCTTGTCGGGCCCATCCATCGCATCGAGCAACAGCAAATAACCGAGATGAAATATGCGGGCTTTGACTTTGGTGAAATCGAGATCCCGCCCGTCCCACAAGGCATTGGCGCCGCGATTATGGAAAAAGGTGCGCCGCCCATCGTTGAGCTCGGTCATCACGTCTGTGTATGACGTGGGCGCTTCGGCCGTGGCGCGCAAGTGTCGCGTGTCGATCTTGTGTTTGCGGCAATCCTCGAGAATCAATTCGCCCAACGTGTCATCGCCGACCAATCCGGCGCCAAACAGCGGGAATTTGACGCCGAGTTGCGCGAGGTCGATGAGCACGTTGTAAGGAGCGCCGCCCGTGCCCTGGGCCTGGCTGCGGATATTGGCAAGCTGTTCGGGCTGCGGATAAACGTCGATCAATTTGACCTGATCGATAATCCAATTGCCCGCAGCCATCAGCCCTTTGCGGGAGGCCGCCGAGTTGGTCGGTTTCATCCGGGGTAAATCAAAAAGTCATCACGAGCAGACTGCCAACGCTCGAATTGCGTGAATAATGAAACATTCCTCCGCTGGCTCAAGACAAAATGTTGTTTGGGCCGCTGGAGCGCGTGAACGGCAGGAATTGGCTGCTGCGCTAAATGATATAATCCATCGGGTTCGCTTGTTCGCCTTGCAACTTACGCACCCGGTCACAAAGCTCCGCCACCGTCACTCCTTCGAGGATTTTTACAATCGCGTCCCGCACCTCTTTCATCACACTGCGAATGCCACATTTGGCTTCGTCCGGACATGAGCAACGCTCGTAAAAACGTTCGCTGACGCAACTGACCGGAGCCAGCGCCCCTTCCAGATGCCGAATGACAGCCGCCAAAGTGATCTGCTCGGGCGGCCGGCTCAGCTTATAACCGCCGGCAATGCCCCGCTTGCTTTCGAGAACCCCGGCAGATCTCAAATCGTTGAGAATCTGTTCCAGGAATCGTTTGGGAATGTTTTGCTGCTCGGAGATCGTTTGGATTCGGACGACATCTCGTTCGTAGTTCATTCCCAAAACAACCAAAGCGCGCAAGGCATACTCACCTCGCAAGGAAAGTTTCATGGACAGGCTGTAGCAATCTTGACTGAAAAAATCAAGAATAGAGAACTGGGCTCTCAGAGCATGTTGAATTCAAGGTCATTAAGTCAATAGCATAAATCTCTATTGACTCAGTAGGGTTTATCCTTAGGATAGCCGCGTCATGCTGTTGAACCTGGCGAACTCATTGGTTTCTGAGGTCAATGAGACCGATGGGACGGATCGGACCGATCGATCGATCGGCTTTCGCTCTCTCGCGCTCGCGAGTCTTTTATGCGCGTGGCTGTTGGCGCCAGAAATCAAAGCCAGGGAAATTACACTCCTGAACGTCTCCTACGATCCGACACGCGCATTTTATCAGCAGTTCAATCAGGCGTTCGCCAGGCATTGGCTGGCTGAAACTGGAGATAAAGTCGTCGTTTACCAATCCCATGGCGGCTCCGGCAAACAAGGGCGGTCAGTGATCGACGGACTTCGCGCCGACGTTATTACCTTGGCGCTGGCGTATGACATCGATGTGATTGCGGAGAAAGCCCGCATTCTTCCAACTCATTGGCAATCGCGCTTGCCTCATCAAAGTTCTCCTTACACCTCAACCATCATTTTTCTGGTGCGCGCCGGGAACCCAAAAGGGATTAAGAACTGGAATGATTTGATCCGAAGCGGCGTCAGCGTGATCACACCCAATCCTCGAACCTCAGGCAGCGCGCGTTGGAATCATCTCGCGGCATGGGGATTTGCGCTGCGAAGGTCAAACGGGAACGAGGCGAGCGCGCGCCATTTTCTCCAGCAACTCTACGGGAATGTTCCCGTGCTGGATACAGGATCACGCATCGCCACAACCACCTTTGTCGAGCGGGGCATTGGCGACGTTCTGATTAATTGGGAAAGCGAGATTCTTCTGGGCGCCAAAGAGCGTTCTCGAGGGCGATTCGAGACCGTCATCCCCAGCGAAAGCATTTTGACTGAACCGGCCGTCGCCTGGATTGATGAGACGACGCAGAAACGCGGGACGCAAGCCGTCGCCAAAAAATATCTCGAGTATCTCTACAGCGACGAAGGACAAGAGATTATCGCGCAAAATTTCTTCCGGCCGATTTCGCAAAAAGTGGCTTCGAAATATGCCGGCCAATTTCCGCAGCTCACGTTGTTTACGCTTGGAGAGGTCGCCGGTGACTGGCGCAAAGCCCACGAAAAGCATTTCGCTGAAGGGGGCCTGTTCGATCAAATTCAGCAGGAGAACCGATGAGGATGAAAGCTTGCCCGAACCTCAAATGTTGTTTCGGGTTCAAATTGAACGCGCCTTCCGCATGAGTGTCTGGCCGATTACTTTACTGACGAGGCCGTGGGATAGAATAGAGTTTGCGTCGAGCACTTTTGCCCTGAGGCCGTGTGCGAACGCCGTCCAGTCAGTAATTCCTGTGCAAGATCCGCTCGAAAACGTTTTGGCTCCGTTGAACGAGTTGGCCCGCCAGACCGCCGAACTCGTGTCGCGCCCGTTGGTTGATCAGAGCGATTCCGGGGAAGCAACGGTGCTTCCTTCGTATCTTTACTTCGGGCCGAAGGGCGGTGGGGATCCCATTCGCATCGGCTTGTTCGCCGGGATTCACGGCGATGAACGGGCGGGTGTGCACGGCCTGGTGGAATTTGTGCAACACCTGGTTCGTAGGCCCGAATTGGCCCAAGGTTATCAACTGTTTCTATATCCGATTTGCAATCCGACCGGTTTCCGCAGCAACACCCGTCATTCGGCCAGCGGCAAAGATTTGAATCGCGAGTTCTGGATCGATTCCCGCGAACCCGAAGTGCGTCTGCTCGAGGGTGAAATTCGTGCGCGCAACTTTCACGGACTCGTTTCACTTCATGCCGATGATACGAGCGATGGGATGTACGGTTTTGTGCGAGGCGCAGTGCTCTCGAAGGGATTGCTTGAACCAGCGTTGGCGGCTGCGGAAAAAGTTCTGCCGCGAAATACTGGAAAGTTGATCGATGGTTTTCCGGCGGAGAACGGAATTATTTCGCAATGTTACGACGGGATTCTGACCTCACCTCCGGAACTGCATCCCCTGCCCTTCGAGATCATTTTGGAAACGCCGCACCTCGCGCCGGAGGACCGGCAGCGTGAGGCGTGTGTCGCGGCGCTCCTGGCGGTGCTGGCCGAATACCAAAAGCTATTGGCATTTGCCGCGGACCTTTAGATTTTTGGGCCAAAGATTCATGCGTTCCAGACAATCCAGCGCGCTTCCCGGTTTTGGCCTGACGATGGGATTCACATTGTTTTATTTGAGCGCGATTGTCCTCATCCCCATGGCGGCGCTGTTTCTCAAAACCTTCGAGCTGACGTGGACTGATTTTTGGAATTTGATCACGACGCAAAGAGCCCTGGCCTCGTATCGGCTGACGTTCGGCGCGTCGCTGGTCGCGGCGCTGATGAACGCGGTTTTCGGCACGATCCTGGCCTGGGTGCTGGTCCGATATTCGTTTCCCGGCAAACGATTCATCGATGCTTTGATTGATTTTCCTTTTGCACTGCCCACGGCCGTTGCCGGATTGACGCTGGCGAATTTGTTCGCCGCCAACGGATGGCTCGGAACCTTCCTTGTGCCGCTCGGAATCAAAGGCGCTTTCACGCCGTTGGGAGTCATTATCGCTCTGACTTTCGTCGGTCTGCCCTTCGCAGTCAGAACACTTCAACCAGTTTTGGAAAGCCTCGATCCCAGTGTAGAAGAAGTAGCCGGCACTCTTGGGGCCAGCCGCCTTCGCACCTTCCTGACAGTAATTGCCCCGAGTCTTGCGCCGACGATCCTCACCGGTTTTGCGCTTTCCTTTGCGCGCGCTGTGGGCGAGTACGGTTCGATCATTTTCATTTCGGGCAACATGCCGTTTAAGACCGAAATCGCTCCTTACCTGATCGTGTTTCGTCTTGAGAATTACGACTACGCCGGCGCCACGGCTGTGGCCGCCGTGTTGTTGGTCCTGTCGTTTCTCATTTTGGGCATGGTGAATTACCTGGAAGGTTGGACCAGCCGCTTCAATAAATAATATGGCTGGCCACATCAAATCTTCTCGTCATCAGGCCAGGCACCGAGCTTCGCAGCGTGGCACAGAAGAAAGTCCCTGGGTGAAGTGGGTTCTCATTGGGATTGCACTCGCCTTTTCCGTGATTTTTTTGCTGTTGCCGCTGGTCAATGTTTTCGCGCAGGCGTTCAGCCGCGGTTTGCCGGCTTTTTGGCGGAGCCTGAGCGAACCGGATTCGCGAGCCGCAATCCAACTGACGCTGATCGTTGCGGCCATCAGCGTGCCGTTAAATGTCATATTCGGCCTGGCGGCGGCTTGGGCGATCGCTAAATTCGAGTTCCGCGGCAAATCGCTTCTGAACACCTTGATCGACTTGCCATTCTCCGTTTCTCCCGTGGTGGCTGGATTGATGTTTGTCCTGCTGTTTGGCCGGCTCGGTTATTGGGGTGCCTGGCTGGCCCGTCACGACATTCAAATCATTTTTGCCTTGCCCGGGATTGTCCTGGCCACCGTTTTTGTCACGTTTCCTTTTGTGGCGCGTGAACTGATTCCGGTGATGCAGGCCACAGGCAACGAGCAGGAACAAGCCGCCCTCACGTTGGGCGCCAGTGGCTGGCAAACCTTTTGGCATGTCACACTTCCTTCCGTGAAATGGGGGTTGCTCTATGGAATCATCCTCTGCAATGCCCGGGCCATGGGCGAATTCGGCGCCGTGTCCGTGGTTTCCGGACACATTGCAGGTCTGACCGATACGATGCCTTTGCGGGTGGAAAAGCTCTACAACGAATATCAGACGGCCGCCGCTTTCGGAGTCGCCAGCCTGCTGGCGCTGCTGGCGCTCTTGACCCTCGGCCTCAAAACCGCGCTGGAATGGAAAACCGAACGCGACTATGCGCGCGGGGAAACGCCCCTGACCGAAACGTCTTCCGCGCCCAGCCATTTCTGAATTATTTGAAAGATCGAACTTTTGCCTGAACAACCCTCTGAACCAATCGCGTGAGCATCGAACTGAAACAGGTCAGCAAGTTTTTCGGCCAGGTGCCGGCTGTGCAACACATTCATTTCAAGATTAACGATGGCGAACTGATCGCGTTGCTCGGGCCCAGCGGCGGTGGCAAAACCACCGTCTTGCGCATGATTGCCGGCCTCGAAGTGCCCAGCGAAGGTGATATTTTCATTCGCGGACAACGGGTCAATGACGTTCCTGTCCAGCAGCGAAACATCGGGTTTGTCTTCCAGAATTACGCGCTGTTCAAAAACATGACCGTCTTTAAAAACATCGCGTTCGGTCTGAAGATCAAAAAGTGGAAACCCCCGGCGATCGAGCAGCGCGTCGCCGAATTGGTCGAGTTGCTCGGCCTCACGGGCCTCGAAAAAAGATTCCCGCACCAGTTGTCCGGCGGACAACGACAACGCGTGGCCATCGCCCGGGCTCTGGCGCCAAAACCCAGCGTGCTGCTCCTCGATGAACCGTTCGGCGCGGTGGACGCCAAAATCCGCCAGGAGCTGCGCGAATGGCTCGTGCGCCTGCATCACGATCTGAACGTCACCACCGTGTTTGTGACCCACGATCAGGAGGAGGCGATGGAAGTTTCCAATCGGATCGTGATCATCTCACGAGGGCGCCTCGAACAGATCGGAACACCGCGGCAGGTTTACGAACAGCCGGCCAATGAATTCGTCGCTCGTTTCATCGGGGTCATGAATGTGCTCGAATTGGAAGTGCAACAGGGGGTCGGGCGCGTCGCGGAACTGCAATTCCCGGCGGCGGGCCATGCTGACGGTGACAAACTCCGCATTGGATTCCGGCCCTACGCCGTTCAAATTTCAAATGACCTCGCGCAGTTTCCCTATCGGGCAGTTTTGCGTCACACCTTTTTCCTGGGAGTGATGTTGCGACTCGAACTGGAACTGGCTTCAGGACTGACGGTGCGGGCGCGCATGACCAAAGAGGAATACAGCCAGCTTGGTCTTGAAGATGGGCGGGAAGTCTCTTTTCAGATTCGGAATTACCGGGTGTTGGCGCATGAAAACGCGCCGCTGGCTCCGGAACTTTCTTTCACGTCCGAACGGCCGCCTCCCATTGCGGAAGGCATCTAATCCGGAACGAATTCGCTCAAAATTTTCGGCGCGGAATTTCCAAAATAACTGGCTTCGGCTGCATAACCGTCGGCGGCGTGGGCACGATCACGGCGGGCGCCAGGCTGGATCCGCCCAAAACTTTGGCGTTACTGTTGAGCGAATCGAAGACGTTTGGCCGAGGCGGAGCAATGCCGCTGTTGCCATTGGGCAGAGAGTCCAGACGAGGTGAGCCGCTCAAAAAGTTCTGATCCGAAAAGGTTCGAGGGATCACAGGGTTTAACTCCTGGCGCGTCGCATCGGAATGCATATTGATCGGATCGAGCACCCCCAGCATGCCGGCCATTCCCGGTGCGCGTGGCTCGAGCAGCTTTCGAAACTCCTGCGCGCGCAGATCGGTTTCTGGAGTTTTGGGAATGCGCGCTCCGCCCGGGGCCAGCGGAGCGAGACTGCCAGCGCCTTGTGGGGACAATGAAAACCGGTTGAGACTGCTCGCAGGCAACGCGAGGTCCGTATTCCGGTTTGGCGTTAAAAAGGTGCTGAAGTTCAGGTCCTGATTACGGCCCTTGTCACCGCTCAACAGCGAACCATCGTGGGCGGGCATGGTGTTGTTGTTTCTAAATTGCTCCTCTTCCTCCTCTTCCTCCCGCTCATTTTGCCGCCGCGCACGCTCGTTGGGACCCTGTTTTTCCGGGTCATCGAAGTAGCGCTCCATCGCTTTCCGCTTTTTCTTCTCGGCCACGTCCGGATCGAACTCCTGAATCTGAAACAATTCCTTCAGGACTTCGTCATCGCTCAGTTCCATTTGCGACTCCACCAGCCAATTCTTCTTTTTGTCGAAATAATCC
>JBFMDG010000178.1:0-11372 GCA_040754135.1 Verrucomicrobiota bacterium | reverse complement strand
GGGGCGGAGGTGGGGCAGTCGGGGGTGAGACTGTGTTGTAAATCATCGTGACGGCAGAAATATCGGCAGCAGAAGAAGCCAGCGTCGAATGATAGCCAGGGAGAGACACGGTCGCGACGATTTGCGCTTCCGCGGTTTCGCTCGAGGGTGAAAGCGACTGGCCGGCCTGGATTGTGTAATAGTTTTCTTTACCCTTCGGCGATTTGTCGTAAGCGATGCAGGTTCCTGAGATCACGGAAACAACGCCTGCCGAGTCGATTCGATATTCTCCACCAAAGATCTGGCGTGGGCCGCGGGGTGTTTCCACGTAGTAACGGCTCGAATCGGCGAGCTTCTTTACGTTGCCCATTACTCCCCCTTGTATGAGGTGGAGCTTCGTAAAAATGACCGGCTCGACTCCAGCGCGGTTGATCAACAGCGTTTTGATTTCGAGTTGCGACGCTTCGAGGAGCCGAATTATTGGCCCGTTATCCCCGAGGAAAAAGTCGATCTGAGCTTTGGGACCTGTCCTCAACACAACCCCTGGTGGAAGTTCGTGGCCGACTCTGCACGGTTGCCATCGGGTGCCTGCCTGGAATACAACTTTGCCCCGAACTGCACGGACGATCGCTTTGTTCACGGTTCCGTGCCAGGTCTTTTGCCATTCGTTCAGGTTGGTGTCGGAGGTTGCACCGAGCACCAGATTTGTGGTCAGAGTGGTCGTTCCGATGGGAGGCAGGAGCGTTCGTTTGGCGCAACCTGCAAAGCTCAATCCAAGCAGGACGCACACGGCCAGCCAAGCGGTTCGCAGTTTTGTGTTCATAGGGTGTCGATTTGTTGCAGCGTGTCAGATGGGTTGAGTTGGGAAACTGTGTAAACAACCAGCAGCAGAGTGGCGCCGCGACACGCGTGAAGTGCGCAGGGGGGAATGGATCGCCTCTCGTTCATCGGCTTCATCGCGTCTTCCTCTCCTCGATTGTCACGATAGGTGTGATGGCTTTGCCGGTTGCGGTGGCCGCAGTGATCAATTTCGACTGGTACTCGTGTCCACCGCCTGTGATCTGCAAATGAATCGTCGCCACACGAGTCTTCAGCAATGGCAGCCCGGCGACGGAGGCTGTGGAAAACGCCGCCAGAATCACCTTCTCTTTCTGAATCGCTTTCGGATCGTAATAGGGGGCGTCCTTGAATGCTGGATGTTCGCCGCCTTCGATGCTGACGATTTTCACCTGTCCATTGGCGCTGAAAAATTCGAGCTGATAGGCGGCGAGCGGCTGCCCATTTGGATCGAGAAAAATGTCCACCGCGGCGAAGCGCACATTTGGCCGCGCAGTTGATTGCTGTGCCGCGACCGGATGTAGCAGTAGAGACCCCAAAGCCAGCAACATCCACAGACCGCGATTCAGCAACCGAGCCTCATTGTCGCCTCTGTGCAGCGACGAGAGAAATTTCCGAGTCCTCCTGAGGAAGTAAATCTGCCTTTCCTCAAATCGGCGCCTACAAAACCGATTCACGATTCCCTCCTTCCTCGATCCGCACGGCGCGTGCGGCGATCTGATCCACGTCCGCGCGGTTCACTTGCTGGTCGCCATTGAGGTCGAACCGGCCTTCGCCGGCCTGGCCGCTCTCGATCAGCCGCGCCAAATAAAACGCGTCGAGAATATCCACTCGCCCGTTGCCATCCACGTCCTCCCGTAACTGCGCCCTATGTGGATCATTCTTTTTCGGCAGAGTGAAGAGCAAAACCAGGCCGGCGACAAAGACTGCGGCCAGAGCCGCCCAGCGGAAAATCCATTTTCCTTCAAACCAGCTTCGCGCTCGGAATTGGCGTGGCGCTGCCTGGAGGTGAGCCCGTGCCTGTTTGAGAATGGCCTCATCGATCGTCGGGGGCACGAACACTGGAACCTTTTCGACTTTCTGAAACGCCGCCGCCAGCCGCGCAGGGATCTGCGGTTCGGGTTCCGGGTTCGTTTTGCGATTCGATTCGGCCATACGTTCAAACGTTAAGCATCTGTCCTGGGCGAAAGGTTCACGCGCCAAAGAAATCTTTTGTGCGCGGATCGCGTCGCAACGCATCGAGGCCGTTGTGCAACCGCGATTTTACGGTGCCGACGGGAATCTGCAGCGCCTCGGCAATTTCCGGAAGGCTGAGGTCATTTGCGAATCGGAGCAGGAGCACTTCACGCTGAAATTCGGGCAGGCTGTTCAACACGGCCATCAATGCCTCCGTTGAACCGGATTCAATTTCGGACCCTTGATCCGGAAGTTCCGTCAAGTGAGCCGGATCACCCTGGCTGCGTTCCGCTTTCTGGCGAGCTGCGAGCGCGAGATTGCGCACAGCCGGGTAAAGAAAAGTCTTGAGCTGACATCGCAGTTCGAAACCGGGGAATTTTTTCAGGAAATAAATGAACGTTTCCTGGAGGACATCGAAGGCGAGATCGTTATCGCCGGTGAAGCGGCAGGCCAGATTCACCACCCAATCTCGATAGCGAAAGTAAAGCGCCTCGAACGCCTCGGCGTCGCCTTCATTGGCGGCGGCAATGAGTTCCTGGTCGCTGCGGTGATCGTTGTAATCGGGCAGCTCCAACAGAGTGGTCTTCGACGGTTGTGTCGCCAGCGACATGTTGCCACTTCCTTAAGCGAACGAAAACGGGAAAAGGTTCACGGTGGCGTGATGAAGGGTTGAAGCGTTGAAGGGTTGCAAAGTTAAATGGGTTACATGGTTAAAAGCGTTACATGGTTAAATGCGTAGCGAATTCGCAGCATCGAATGTGAGTTCGATCATTTGTTTCTGGTCGAGGCGTCCCTTGGCCATCGGTCACGCGCTTGCCGGATCTCATGACGGCCAGCGCGATTGGTCGCATGGGAATGCGCAGGGTGATCGGTTAGCTTGCGCGCAGAAAAAGTGAGAGCCGACTCACGTCAGGCTGCTACGGGGAATTTGGGTCCACGTAGCATCGAATGTGAGTTCGATCATTTGTTTCTGATCGAGGTGTCCCTTGGCAATCGGCGACGTGCTTGACGGATCGAACTGAAGGCCAGCGCTGTTGTTCGCGTGGGAATGGGCTTGGGCAATTGGATGGCTTGCGCGCAGAAAATATTAGAGCCGACTCACGTCAGGCTGCTACGGGAGATTGGGGTCCGCGTAGCATCGAATGTGAGTTCGATCATTTGTTTGTGGTCGAGGCGGCCCTTGGCAATCGGAGACGTGCTTGCCGGATCCCTTTACGTCCAGCGCGATTGGTCGCGTGGGAATGCGAAAGGTGATCGGTTGGCTTGCGCGCGGAAAAAGTGAGAGCCGACTCACGTCAGGCTGCTACGGGGAATTCGGGGCCTGCGTAGCATCGAATGTGAGTTCGATCATTTGTTTCTGGTCGAGGCGTCCCTTGACCATCGGCGACGTGCTTGCCGGATCTCATGACGGCCAGCGCCGTTGGTCGGGTGGGAATGCGCAAGGCAATCGGTTGGCAAGCGCGCAGAAAGAATTTGAGCCGACTCACGTCAGGCTGCTACGGGAGATTGGGGTCCGCGTAGCATCGAATGTGAGTTCGATCATTTGTTTCTGGTTGAGGCGTCCCTTGGCAATCGGAGACGTGCTTGCCGGATCGAACTGTAGGCCGGCGCTGTTGTTCGCGTAGGAATGGGCTTGGGCAATTGGATAGCTTGCGCGCAGAAAAAGTGAGAGCCGACTCACGTCAGGCTGCTACGGGAGATTGGGGTCCACGTGGCATCGAATGTGAGTTCGATCATTTATTTCTGGTCGAGGCGTCCCTTGACCATCGGTGACGCGCTTGCCGGATCGAACTGTAGGCCGGCGCTGTTGTTCGCGTGGGAATGGGCTTGGGCAATTGGATAGCTTGCGCGCAGAAAAAATTAGAGCCGACTCACGTCAGGCTGCTACGGGAGATTGGGGTCCACGTAGCATCGAATGTGAGTTCGATCACTTATTTCTGGTCGAGGCGTCCCTTGGCCATCGGTGACGCGCTTGCCGGATCCCTTTACGTCCAGCGCGATTGGTCGCGTGGGAATGCGCAAGGTGACCGATTGGCTTGCGCGCGGAAAAAGTTAGAGCCGACTCACGTCAGGCTGCTACGGAGAATTAGGGGTTTTCGTAGCATCGAATGTGAGTTCGATCATTTATTTCTGGTCGAGACGTCCCTTGGCAATCGGCGACGTGCTTGCCGGATCGAACTGAAGGCCAGCGCTGTTGTTCGCGTGGGAATGGGCTTGGGTAATTGGATGGCTTGCGCGCAGAAAAAGTGAGAGCCGACTCACGTCAGGCTGCTACGAGGAATTCGGGGCCTGCGTAGCATCGAATGTGAGTTCGATCATTTGTTTCTGGTCGAGGCGTGCCTTGGCCATCGGTGACGCGCTTGCCGGATCGAACTGAAGGCCAGCGCTGTTGTTCGCGTGGGAATGCGCTTGGGCAATTGAAAGGCTTGCGCGCAGAAAGAATTTGAGCCGACTCACGTCAGGCTGCTACGAGGAATTCGGGGCCTGCGTAGCATCGAATGTGAGTTCGATCATTTGTTTCTGGTCGAGACGAGCCTTGGCAATTAGCGACGCGCTTGCCGGATCTCATGACGGCCAGCGCTGTTGTTCGCGTAGGAATGGGCTTGGGTAATTGAAAGGCTTGCGCGCAGAAAATATTAGAGCCGACTCACGTCAGGCTGCTACGAGGAATTCGGGGCCTGCGTAGCATCGAATGTGAGTTCGATCACTTGTTTCTGGTCGAGGCGTGCCTTGGCCATCGGCGACGCGCTTGCCGGATCGAACCGAAGGCCAGCGCTGTTGTTCGCGTAGGAATAGGCTTGGGCAATTGGATGGCTTGCGCGCAGAAGATGTTAGAGCCGACTCACGTCAGGCTGCTACGGGAGATTGGGGGGTGGGATGCTGAGTCGAAGGTTGAAGCCGTTGAAGCCGCGCCCGCTTGACAACGACTTCGGGAAATTTACTGTGGGCCGGTCAATCCTCGCGCCTCGGCATGAATCCATCGAGGCTTGCGAAAACATGTGATGCGAGTTCAGGCCATTTTCATTGTCATTGCGATCTTCGCTTCGATCGGAGCTGGAGCTTCGGTCACGGCTGCGGAACCGATTCCGAAAACCATCGTTTTCAATCGCGATGTGCGGCCCGTGCTCTCGGACAAATGTTTCGAGTGCCACGGACCCGACAAGAACACGCGCAAAGCGAAATTCCGTCTCGATCTTGAATCGGCGGCCAAAGCCGATCTGGGCGGTTACTTCGCCATCGTCCCGGGCAAGCCGGAGAAAAGCGAACTGTATCGCCGCATTACCACGGAAAAGAGTGAGGACCTGATGCCCCCAGCGGACAGCCGGCACAGATTATCGGCGCGCGACATACAAATTCTCCGCCGCTGGATCGAACAAGGCGCCGCCTGGCAACCGCACTGGGCCTATATTCCTCCCGCGCGACCGGCATTGCCGAAGGTCAGGAACAACGCCCGCGTCGCCACACCGGTCGATGCTTTCATTCTGGCCCGGCTCGAAAAGGAAAAATTACGATCGGCTCCCGAAGCGGATCGGCGCACTTTGATTCGGCGCTTGAGCTTTGATCTGACCGGGTTGCCGCCCACGATTGAAGAGGTGCGGGCTTTTGAAAATGATTCGGGTTCGAAAGCCTACGAGAATCTGGTGGATCGTTTGCTGGCTTCACCTCATTACGGCGAACGCATGGCCATGCATTGGCTCGATCTGGTCCGTTACGCCGATACGGACGGATTTCACGCGGACAATTATCGCAGTGTTTGGCCGTACCGCGATTATGTGATTCGCGTGTTCAACGAGAACAGGCCCTTTGACCGTTTTACGTTGGAACAACTGGGCGGAGATCTTCTTCCGAATGCAACCATGGAGCAGCGCATTGCTTCGACTTACAACCGGCTCAATCGCACCACTGAAGAAGGCGGGTCACAGGCCAAAGAGTACCTCGCCAAATACGCCGCCGATCGCGTGCGGACAACCTCTGCCGTCTGGCTCGGCGCGACGCTCGGATGTGCCGAGTGCCACGATCACAAATTTGATCCGTTCACCACCCGCGATTTTTACCGGCTGGAAGCTTTCTTTGCCGATATCAAAGAAATCGGTGTGGGCAAGCCGGAAGGCAGCATCATTCCAAACGCCATGCAAACGGCGCAATTGGAACGGTTCGACAGCAATATCGAGCGGCTGCAAAAAGTTCTCGACACCCCGACACCGGACCTGGAAAGGGCGCAGGCGATTTGGGAAAAAGAAGTCCTCAGCCATGCGCCTCCGCAATTCGGCGTCTGGCATAGCATCGGACCCTTTGCCGCAAAAGATTTCGAGGCGGCGTTCAAAACCGCATTCGGACCGGAAAAAGAAATCGATCTCAACCGCGCCTATGAGGAGGGAAAAATCAAATGGACCCCGCATCCCGAATGGGAAAATGGTAAAGTCCACAATCTGACCGGCGATCATGCCGCCACTTATCTGTTTCGCACGATCAACGCCGACATCGAACAGCCCTTGAATCTGTCCTTGGGGAGCGACGACGCCATCAAAGTCTGGTTGAACGGCAAGGAGGTGCTATCGAAAAAAGTGCAGCGGCCGGCCGAGCCGGATCAGGAGAAAATCACGGTGCAGCTTGCGCCGGGGGAAAACCGTCTCCTCATGAAAATTGTCAATGGGACTGGAGGATACGCGTTTTATTTCCGGCCTGGAACAACCGTTCCGGACAATGTTCTCGCACTCTTGAAAACGCCATTAGCCGACCGATCTACGGAGCAACAAACAGAGCTCGCCAGGTATTACCGGTCGATCGCGAAGGAGTTGAATGAAACCCGAACCGCGCTGGCCCAGGCCAAAAAGCAAAAGGACGAACTGGTCAAATCCATACCGACGACGCTCATGACGGTGAAAGTGGAGCCAAGGCCGATGCGTATTTTGCCTCGAGGCAACTGGATGGATGATTCGGGCGAAGTGGTCACGCCCGCGGTTCCGGCGTTTCTCAACAAATCCGACGAGGGCACGGAACGGCTGTCTCGACTCGATCTCGGAAGATGGCTGGCTTCGCGAGAAAACCCGCTGGCGGCGAGGGCCTTTGTCAACCGGCTCTGGAAATTGTACTTCGGCACCGGGCTATCAAAAGTGCTCGATGACCTCGGTTCCCAAGGCGAATTGCCGACTCATCCGGAGCTGCTCGATTGGCTCGCGGTCGAGTTCATGGACAGCGGCTGGAATGTCAAACATATCGTCAAAATGATTGTGCTCTCAAACACCTATCGCCAATCCGCTGAATGCGATGAAAAAGTGCGTGAGCGCGATCCCTACAATCGATTACTGGCGCGGCAATCGCGATTTCGCATCGAGGCCGAGATGGTGCGTGACAATGCCCTGGCCGTGAGCGGGCTGCTGGTGCGGACCGTAGGCGGGCCGAGCGTCAAGCCGTATCAGCCCGACGGTTTTTGGGACCAGCTGAATTTTCCCAAGCGCAAATACATCAACGACACCGGCGAAGCGCAATATCGGCGGGGGTTGTACAGTTTCTGGTGCCGGACCTTTCCGCACCCGAGTTTAACGGCGTTTGATGCGCCCGGGCGTGAAGAATGCGTGGCGATGCGGAACAACTCGAACACGCCCTTGCAAGCATTGGTGTTATTGAACGATCCGACCTACGTGGAGGCGGCGCGCGTTTTTGCCGAACGCACATTGCGGCAGTGCGGCAATGCGAGTGATGAGCGGATTCGCTGGATGTTCGAGCAGGCGCTCGATCGTTTGCCAAAACCGGCCGAGCTCAAAATCCTGAACCAATTGGTGGTCGATGAAACTGCAACGTTCCGAGCCGACCGCGCCGCGGCCGAAGCATTTGTCAGAGTTGGAAATTCCTCTGCGCCCAAAGAGCTCGACCCAGCCGAATTGGCGGTCTGGAGTTCAGTCGCGCGGACCCTTCTGAATTTGCATGAGACCATCACGCGCCATTGAAGTGTTATGAAGTTTCTCTCGAGTCATCCCCCGTCGCTCACACGCCGCGCTTTCCTCGGCCGCGCGGCCACGGGCCTCGGCTCCGTAGCCCTGGCCGCTCTTCTGGATCCGGCGCTTCTCGCGGCCCGACCGGCCAAGGCGGGGAAGGAACCCCGATGGCGCGGAGTTGTCAACCCGCCGCATTTCACCGCACGGGCCAAGCGAATCATCTGGTTGTGCATGGCCGGCGGGCCGTCACACCTCGAAACTTTCGATTACAAGCCGCAACTGGCGAAAATGCACGGCCAGCCGATGCCGGAATCGTTCACCAAAGGGCAGCAGATCGCGCAGCTTCAGGGGCAAAAGCTGAACTGTTTTGGCCCCCAATATGAATTCAAGCGCTTCGGAAAATCGGGCCAGGAAATCAGCGAAATCTTTCCTCATATCGGCGGCAAAATCGCCGATGACATTTGCATCGTTCGTTCGATGTTCACCGAGCAGATTAACCATGATCCGGCGCACACGTTCATGAACACGGGCACCAACATTGCCGGCCGGCCCAGCATGGGTTCGTGGCTGCTCTACGGGCTCGGGAGTGATAGCGAGGATTTGCCTGGATTTGTTGTGCTCACATCTCTCGGCAAGTATGGCCAGGCGCAACCCATCGCCGCGCGCCAATGGTCGAGCGGTTTTCTGCCGAGCAAATTTCAAGGGGTGCAATTCCAGGAAAAAGGAGATCCTGTCCTCTATGTAAGCCGGCCCGCCGGCGTTTCCCTCGAGAGCCAGAAACGCGTGCTCGACGCGGTGAACTCGTTAAACGCCATTCAGCATGAGGCGATCGCGGATCCGGAGATCGCCACACGCATCAGCCAATATGAACTGGCTTTCAAGATGCAGACCAGCGTGCCCGGGTTGATGGATATCGCGAACGAACCGCAACATGTGCTCGAATTGTACGGCGCGAAACCGGGCGACGGCACTTTTGCTTCCAATTGTTTGCTCGCCCGCCGCCTGGCCGAACGCGGCGTTCGTTTCATTCAGCTTTATCATCGCGATTGGGACCATCACGGCGGCATCAAACGCGATGTTCAAGGCACCGCATCCGAGGTGGACCAGGCCACGGCAGCGTTGATTTTGGATTTGAAACAGCGCGGCATGTTCGATGACACACTGATTGTCTGGGGAGGCGAATTCGGCCGCACGCCCATGGGGCAGGGCGATGGGCGCGATCATCATATCAAAGGCTTTTCCATGTGGCTGGCGGGCGCGGGAATCAAAGGCGGCATCACCTACGGCGCCACCGATGAACTCGGTTATGCGGCCGTCGAGAATCCCGTCAGCGTGCATGACCTTCACGCGACCGTGCTGCATCAGTTCGGCATCGATCATAAAAAACTGACCTACCGATTCCAGGGACGCGATTTCCGATTGACGGATGTGCATGGCGAAATCGTGAAGGATATTTTGACTTCTGTTTCCTGAGAGCCCCGGCGCTTTTCTGGAATTTGCCGCCGGCTTTTGCGGCTTAACGGCGCGGTGCTCGATGCGCTGCTGAGTTGCTGAACCAAAACTTGCCAACTGGAACTCCTGCCGATACGGTTCCGCACTCTTATGGAAAAAGTAGTCATCATCGGGACAGGGTGCGCCGGTCTGACGGCCGCGCTCTACACGGCCCGAGCCAATTTGAATCCACTCGTGCTCACCGGAACGATGCCCGGAGGCTTGCTCACAACCACCAGCATCGTCGAAAATTTTCCAGGATTTCCCGAGGGCGTCGATGGTTACGAACTGATGGTCCGCATGCAAAAACAGGCGGAACGATTTGGTGCGCGCGTGCAATTCGGCACCGTCGAAGCCGTGGACTTGTCTCGTCGGCCCTTTGTTCTGACGGTCGATGGCCAGCCGTTAGAGACCCAGACCATCATCATCGCCAGCGGCGCCAGCCATCGGCACCTCGGGTTGGACAGCGAACACTTGCTCGAGAAAAAAGGAGTGACCTATTGCGCCACCTGTGACGGTGCTTTGCCCATGTTTCGAAACCAGCCGTTGGTGGTGGTGGGCGGCGGCGACTCGGCTTGCGAGGAGGCGACCTACCTGACGCGGTTCGCTTCACAAGTTTATCTCGTGCATCGGCGCGATACTTTGCGAGCGTCCAAAATCATGGCGGAACGGACCTTGTTGAATCCCAAGATCACTCCGATTTGGGATTCCGTTGTCACGGAAGTGCTCGATGTGAAACAGGACAAGGTCACGGGAGTGCGATTGAAACACGTGAAAACCGGCGCGGAATCGACACTCGATTGCGCGGGTGTTTTCGTGGCCATCGGTCATGTGCCGAATACACAAATCTTCAAAGGCGTCATCGATATGGATGACAACGGCTACATTCAACCTCGCCGCGGAATGGAGACGAATGTGCCGGGCGTGTTTGTGGCCGGGGATTGTTCGGATCATGTGTATCGCCAGGCGGTGACCGCGGCGGGGATGGGTTGCGCAGCGGCCATCGATGCGGAGCGATACCTGGCGAAGCTTCATCAGTAAGCGGTTTCCGTCGTGGCAGGTTTTTCATTGCATATTTCACCGACAGAATTAGCGGCGAGATTAAGCGAGCCGGACGCCCCGCGTCTGCTGGATGTGCGGGAGGTGGAAGAGCATGCGCTGGTCGCGTTGCCCAATTCGAAATTGATTCCGCTGGGTGAACTGGCGGTTCGTGCGTCGGAACTCGAGGGCTGGAGGGATAATGAACTGGTGGTCTATTGCCATCATGGGATCCGAAGTCTGCACGCCATTGCCATGTTGCGGCAGCTTGGCTTTCGCAAATTGCGCAATTTGAGCGGTGGCATCGATCGATGGAGCGAGGAAGTGGATCCCGCGCTTCCACGCTATTGATCTCTCGCCGCGCAACCTTCGACAGAAACCGGGTATTTTCAGAGGGTCTCGCTCATGTTTGTCGTGGGAGTGGGGCGAGGCTGATTTCGGTTTTCCGAAAGCGGGAATGCGTGATAAATGATTTGAATGAAAAAACGCAGCGCAAGAATTCAGCGCGAAACCAGCGAGACTTCCATCGAGGTCGATCTGGCCATTGACGGTTCGGGAAAATCTTCGGTCCGGACCGGAATTTCATTTTTCGATCACATGCTGACGTTATTGGCCAAACATGCTGTGATCGATTTGCGTTTGCGTTGCCGGGGGGATTTGGAGGTGGACGCGCATCACACGGTGGAGGATTGCGGCATTGTTTTGGGACAGGCGTTTTTGAAGGCGCTGGGGGAGAAGAAGGGAATTCGACGTTATGGAACAGGCTTTGATCCGCGCAACCCGTTGACGGGCGAAGCCTATGTGCCGATGGATGAATGCCTGGCGCGATGTGTGATTGATTTTAGCGGCCGGCCCTATTTGATCTGGCGGGGTTTGGATGATCTGGCGTACAAGAAGATCAGCGCCGATGAAAAG
>JBFMDG010000177.1:0-11382 GCA_040754135.1 Verrucomicrobiota bacterium | reverse complement strand
CCGCCCCCCCCCCCCGGCCCCCCCCCCGGGGCGGCGGCCGGGCCCGGGGCCCGGCCGCCCCCCACAAAGAACCTGTTGCTGGCAGTGCGGATTTTGGGAATGGTTGCGGAATGCGATCGGTCTTTCTAGACCATCAGTCAACCACGCCCGTGCTGCCCGAGGTGTTCGAGGCGATGCGGCCTTTTTTTTCCGAGCATTTCGGAAGCCCGGCCTCGCTGCATCGCTTTGGCGTTCGCGTTCGGGACGCATTGGCGGAAGCGCGAAGCCAGGTCGCCGCGTTCATTCACGCGGAATCGGCCGAGGAAATTCTTTTTACTTCCGGCGCCACTGAATCCGCTAATCTTGCCGTGAAAGGCGTTGCTTTGGCCAATCAACGCCGTGGCCGCCATTTGATCGTCAGCGCGACCGAGCACCCGGCGGTGCTGCAATCGATCGACTTTTTGGAAAAGCTCGGCTTTACCAGCACGCCAATTCCCGTGGATGGCGAAGGCCGCATCGATCCCGAATCGGTGCGCCGTGCGCTGACCGATGAGACCATTTTGGTTTGCGTCCATCATGTGAATCACGATCTCGGCACGATTGAACCGATTCGTGAGATCAGTGCTATCACGGCGGATCGCGGGGTTCCGCTGTTTGTTGACGCCGCGGCGAGTGGAGGCTGGATGCCCATCGATGTTCAGGAGCTTGGCGCGGATCTGCTTTCGTTATCCCCGCATCGTTTTTACGGACCGAAAGGAGTTGGGATTCTCTTTCGGCAAAAGCGGGTTCGGCTCAGCAATGTGATTCATGGCGGTGTTCAGGAAGGTGGTTTGCGGGCCGGAACCGAAAATGTCCCGGCGATCGTCGGCGCTGGAGTGGCGGCGGCGATTTCGTCGCGCGAGCTGGCGCAACGCCAGCAACTCACCGGCACGTTGCAGCGCCGGCTTTGGACCGGGTTGAAAGACCGGATTGATTTCGTTCATTTGAACGGGCCGGAACCTGGGCCGCACCGACTCAGCACCAACTTGAACGTGAGCTTTGAATTCCTCGAAAGCGAGGGCATCGCGCTGAGTCTGGACGTTGCCGGAGTGGCGGTGGCCAGCGGCGCAAGCTGCGTGAGCAAAGCGATGCGGATCCCGCCGGTGCTGGCGGCCATTGGCCTTCCCCAATCGCTCGCCCAAGGCAATGTCATCTTTTCGCTGGGGCGCGATAACACCCCGGAAGAGATCGATTCCGTCATTGAAACGGTGGCGAAAGTGGTTCAAAAACTTCGCGCGATGTCTCCGCTTTGGGATGATTTTGAGAAGGGCCTGATCGATTCAGTGATCGCTCCCCGCACTCGCGAGCGTGGCCATGACGCTACCGGACGGCGCGGTTGAAATTTCATCAAACCGGTTTATGACAGTGGAGATTCATCACTCATGATAACTGAAGATGCCATTCGAGAAGCGTTGAAGGCCGTCAAGTACCCCGGTTATTCCAGGGACATCGTTTCGTTCGGCCTTGTTAAACAAATCGCCGCAGCCAACGGCGCCGTCAGCCTCACGATTCAACTTTCAACCGCCCAGCCCGAAGTCGCCCAGCAAATCAAAGCCGAGTGCCAGCGGGTCTTGCAAAGCTTCCCCGGCGTCGAACGCGTCCTGGTGGACGTCCGCATGCCCTCCGGACCTGCGCCAGCCCAAGCCGCGGCGCCCAACCCATGGGCAAATCAGAACAGAGTTCCAGGTCTGAAACACATTGTCGCCATCGCGAGCGGCAAAGGCGGCGTCGGCAAATCAACCGCGTCGGTGAATCTCGCCTGTGCCTTGCGCCATTTGGGAGCGTCGGTGGGCTTGCTGGATTGCGACATTTACGGCCCGAGCATTCCGTTGATGATGGGCATTCGGCAACGTCCGACCATCAGCCCTCAGGAGAAGCTTGTTCCGCCAGCCAATTACGGAGTCAAGCTCATGAGCATGGGATTTTTGGTCGAAGGCGATTCCCCGGTCATCTGGCGCGGACCGATGATTGTCAAAACGATCCAACAATTTATCCATTCGGTGGAATGGGGCGATTTGGATTATTTACTGGTGGATTTGCCGCCAGGCACCGGCGACGCCCAACTGACCTTGTGCCAAACCGTTCCGCTCGATGGCGGCGTGATTGTGACGACGCCGCAGGAAGCGTCCTTGGGAGTGGTGCGCAAAGGAATCGCAATGTTTCAAAAGGTGAACGTGCCGATTTTGGGATTGATTGAAAACATGAGTTATTTCACGACACCGGCGGGGGAACGGATTGAAATTTTTGGGCATGGAGGAGGGCGGACGGAAGCAGACCGGCAAAAGGTTCCTTTTTTGGGAGAGATTCCGATATTCACCGAGATTCGCGAAGGAGGCGACCAAGGCGTTCCGGTGGTGGTTTCGGCGCCTGAAAAAGCTGCGGGCCAGGCATTTGTCGAGATCGCGCGACGGCTTCAGAGCCTTTTGAGCTAAAGCGACGCCGGGCATTAAAGTTTGCGGGTCCAGAGACCGATGTCCCCAGTGAGGGAACCATGAATTTTATTGTCATGGCATTGACCGATGATACATTCCGGGTGATTCCGAAGCGGAACCTGAAGTTTCTATGTCCAACCAGAACGACACCAGCGCCAACGACCTGGTAAAGAACTCGACGCTTTATCGCGAGTTTCAGGCGGAGCGCGAAGAGATTTTGAAGCACAAGTGGATCGAGTCGGAAAAGGCGGGTTACGATATTGGGTTCGAGCAGGCGCTCACCGACTGGATCATTAAGCACCGCACGAAATGGCGGAAAAGCCGGCAGGGACCGAACACTTGACGATTTTGTTCCTTTAAGGCGATCCAGCGAGGTCGCGAAGGAATCTATGAATTTGCCTCGCTCTTATTGTTCCGAGCCTTAGACGCTCTGCGTCCGGGCTCGGCTTTTTTATGTCCGAATCAATCCTGTTGATGAATGCCTCCGCGATCCAACGTGCCTTGACCCGGATCGCGCATGAGATTGCCGAACGCAATGACGACCCCTCGAATGTGGTGCTCGTTGGCATCCAGCGCGGCGGAGTTCTGTTGGCCCGGCGATTGGGTCGATTGCTTGCAGGTATCTGGAACCAACCTATCCCCGTCGGGTTGCTTGACGTGAGCATGCATCGCGATGACCTGCATCAGCGGCTCGCCCCCGATGTGCATCCCACTGAAATCCCTGCGGATATCAACGGCAAAATCGTCGTGCTCGTGGACGATGTGCTCTTTCGTGGCCGAACTACACGGGCCGCCCTCGATGCCCTCAACGACTTTGGAAGGCCACGCGCCATCCAACTCGCCGTGCTCATCGATCGCGGCCATCGCGAATTGCCAATCAAAGCCGACTTCGTAGGCAAGAACATCCCCACTTCCCTCAAAGAAGAAATCAAAGTTCAGTTGCAGGAAGAAGGCGGCATCGAACAGGTCACCCTCGAAAAAGCATGAGCTGGAATCGAAAACATCTCCTCGATATTCAATCGCTCAGCCCGGACGAAATCGTCACCGTCCTCGACACCGCGCGCGCCTTCAAAGCCGTGGGCGAACGCGCCATCAAAAAGGTGCCCGCGCTCCGCGGCAAGACCGTGATCAACCTCTTTATCGAGCCATCCACCCGCACCCGAATCAGCTTTGAACTGGCGGCGCAACGCCTCACCGCCGATGTCATTAATTTCACCGCCGAGGCTTCGTCGTTAAAAAAGGGAGAAACGCTCAAGGACACGGCTCGCAATCTGGAAGCTTTAAACGCCGATATCATCATCATTCGGCACAGCGCGACCGGTGCGCCGCATTTTCTTTCCCGTTTTCTCCAGGCCAGCGTCATCAACGCCGGCGATGGCGCGCACGAACACCCCACGCAAGCGTTGCTCGACGTCTTTACGATTCGCGAGAAGAAAGGAAAGATCGAAGGACTGAACGTAACCATCCTCGGCGATATCCTTTACAGCCGTGTCGCTCGATCGAACATCTGGGCTCTCCTCAAACTCGGGGCCAACGTCACCTTGTGCGGCCCGGCCACGCTCGTGCCGCGGGTGTTTGAAAAGATGGGATGCCGTGTTACTTACGACGTGAACGACGCAATCGCAAAAGCCGATATCATCAATTTGCTGCGCATTCAGCATGAGCGTCAGCGCAAGACCATGTTTCCAAGCATCGGCGAATATACGAGTCTGTTCGGGTTGAACCGGACGCGTCTGGCCCAAACCAAACCGGATGTGCTCATCATGCATCCGGGCCCCATCAACCGCGGCGTCGAGATCGACAGTGAAGTCGCCGATTGCGGCCGGTCGGTGATTCTCGAACAGGTGACGAATGGTTTAGCGGTTCGGATGGCAGTGCTTTTTCTCGTCAATGGCGGGAAAGGCCCGCAGGAAATCGGCGCCTGATTTTCGACATTCCCGTTCTTTGCCTGGGTTGGCGTTCTCGCCACTGCTTCATTCGCTTCCCTTTTGGAATTCACTGGTCTTGCGCCGGTGAATGAATCGCTCTCCCAGCCTTGCCGGAGTTGGGCAGAATCCCGAAGAGATTTCCCGTGCAACCCGGCTGGCTTTTGGTTACAAATCGGCCTGGCAGCTGGCGTTAACAATCATCAAAGGGCTTTTACTTATGTCTTTTTCCAAACGCTTTCCCGGGAAAATTAATCCGCACTCCACAACGGCTCTCGGACTGATTTTGCTCATAATCACGGGCGGGTCCGTCATCGCACAAAGTCTCCCGACCATTACGACGCCGCCGCGCAATATGAACGTGGCGCGCGGGATGCCCGTGCAGTTTTCGGTGAGTGGAACCGGCGGTTCGATCATGTACTCCTGGCTCTTTAATGGCGAACCATTGCCGGGCGCCAATGATCGCTTTCTAAACATTCCCGAAGCTTTGCCACAACATGTCGGAGAATACCGTGTGGCCCTGCGAAATTCAGTGGGTACAACCACCAGCGATCCGGTTTACTTGATTCTCGGGCCAATTCGCACTTGGGGATTGAACGTAGCCAGCCGGATCCCACCCTTGAAAGCAACCAACCTTCTTTCCATCGTCGCTTCCACCTCCGAAGCAGGAGCTGTTTCTGCAAATGGAGAAGTCCTCATCTGGCCGGCGGTGGCAGTGAATCTGATTCCTCCCGGCTTGAGTAATGTCGTGGCACTGGCCCTTGGAAACGCTCACGCCCTGACTCTCAAGTCCGATGGCACCGTCATCGGGTCGGGCAACAACTCTTTCCAGAAAACGAATGTGCCCGCAGGGATCCGAGATGCCATCGCTGTGGCGGCTGGGAGCGAATTCAGCGTGATTCTCCGGCGCAACGGCATTCCCTACGCCTGGGGTAACAATGCCTCCGGCCAAACTTCAGTGACAGCGCGAGCCACCAACTTAATCGCAATCTCGGCCCGCTCTTCCCATACGCTCGGACTGGCCAGCGATGGAACCGTCGTTGCCTGGGGCCGCAACACCTCGGGTGAATGCGATGTGCCGATCAACCTCACCGATGCTGTAGCCATTGGCGCTGGCGCGGCGCATAGTGTCGCGTTGCGCGCGGATGGGACGGTCATTGCCTGGGGGAACGCCACCTCCGGGCAAACCCTTGTTCCCGCCGGATTATCCAATGTCATCGCCATTGCGGTGGGAGACAACGATACAGCCGCGCTGACCGCGGAGGGTTTAATAGTGGGTTGGGGCCGGAACAGCCAAAGTATTCTGAAAGCCCCTTCACAAACCACCAATGTTATTGGCATGGCCATTGGAGCCGATTTCATGCATGCGCTCGAAAATGATGGCTCGCCGCAATTCACTTTGCCGATGCCCGATCGAACGGTCGTGCGGGGGCAACGAGTGCTGCTGGCGGGTTTTGCCGCCGGTGGCGCTGACGTTCAATATCAATGGCGTCATAACGGCGTGGATTTGCCTGATCAAACAAATGCCGTTCTGATTTTGCCCTCCGTCCGGGCGGAACAGGTTGGAAGCTATTCGGTGGTGGCTTCGAATGATCGCGGTTCCATCGAGAGCCGCCGCATGCAAGTGCGACTGATTCAACCCACGAGCATTGCGAGCTGGGGTTTGAATGGGGTTCGGCAGGTTTATCCACCTGCCATCGCGTCGCGCATCACGAAATTGGCCGGTGGCGGCGCGCATGCTTTGGCTCTGTTGGACAATGGCCGGGCTGTTGGCTGGGGCGACACGTTTCTTGGGCCTTCGATCATTCCGGCCAATGCCATTAATCTGATCGATATCGCCGCCGGACGTGGTCATTCCATCGCGGTGCGCATCGATGGCAGCGTGGTGAGCTGGGGAGGCACCAGTTCCAAACTCACAAACCAGACCGCATTCCCACTCACGGTCCAGCAGATAATCCAAGTTGCCGCCGGGGAAAGCTTCAGCCTGGCGCTGCGCCGGGATGGAACCGTGGTGACGTGGGCGGATGCCACGCCAGGGCCGACCTCCACGCCATCTGGTTTGAGCAATGTGGTCGCCATTGCCGCAGGGCATATTCACGCTGTGGCTCTGAAAAGCGACGGCACCGTTTTTTCGTGGGGAGACCGGTTTAATCGCGAGGCGAATCTCGTGACCAATGTGCCGCCAGGTTTGACCGATGTGAAGGCCATTGCGGCAGGCGGTAAACACACACTGGCACTCAAGCACGACGGCACCGTCGTCGCCTGGGGAATAAATACAGATGGCCAGACGAACGTTCCGCCCGATCTGACCAACGTGGTGGAAATCGCGGCCGGGGTATTTCACAGCGTCGCGTTGCGCAGCGATGGCACGGTGGCCGTTTGGGGCAGCAACCAGTTTGGTGAATCACAAGTGCCAGAAGGACTGACAAACGTCCTGAGCGTGGCTGCGGGACGTTGGTTTACCTTGGCCCTCGTCGGCGACAGCGCGCCCGTTATTTCCACACCGCCCCGAGGACGTACCGTGGCCGCGGGCGGGGCGGTCGAGTTTACCTGCACGGCAAGCGGCACGCCTCCGTTGAATTATCAATGGCGTCGCGGTCAAACCGAAATCCCAGGCGCCACTGCATCCTCTCTGACGCTTGAAAATCTGACCGCAGCGGAGGCCGGTGAATACCAGGTGATTGTCTCCAACGCGCTCGGGAAAGCGACCAGCGCGGTGGCGCGGCTGACGATTGCGCCGCTCGTCAGTTGGGGCGCGCATCCGTTTCATGAAAGCGAACCGCCCGATGGCATTACCGCGCCCGCGGTGGTTTCCGGAGGCGTAAACCATTCCGTGATTGTGCAAGAAGACGGAAGCCTCGTTCATTGGGGCAATCTCGCGGGGCACAATGTTCCACCAGATTTAGGACCGTTGATCAAGGCCAGCGCCGGGAAATTTCACACGGTCGCGTTGCGAACCGATGGCACAGTGGTGGCATGGGGAGACAAAGATTACGGACAAAACGACGTACCTCCAGGATTGAATAACGTCATCGACATTGCGGCCGGATGGTACCATTCACTCGCGCTCACCGCCGATGGACGCGTCGTCAGCTGGGGCTTAAAGGGAATTCTCGGCCCGAATCGATTCGCCATGCCCGCCGGCCTTTCCAACGTGGTGGACGTCGCGGCGGGAGGCAGTCACTCGGTCGCTCTTACTGCCGAAGGAAAAGTCTGGGTGTGGGGCGAAAATAACAACGGTCAGTTCAATGTTCCCGCCGATCTGGCGCAGGTGGTGGCCATTTCGGCCGGCGAATATCACGTGTCCGCCCTGCAAGCCAACGGACAAGTGCGGTCCTGGGGTGGCAGTGGAATCAACGCCATGACGCCCCCGGCCGGGCTGACAAATGTCGTCGCCATTGCCAGCGGCAATTTGCATGTCATCGCGCTGCGTAATGACGGGACCCTTGTCACCTGGGGCCGCGCTTTGTTTGGTGAAGGAACTGTGCCCTCTGGTTTGCCACCGGTCATTCGAATCGGCGCCGGAAGTTACCACAATCTCGCGATTCCTGGGGACGGCCGTCCCGTTGTCGTACAGCGTCATCCGCCTCGAATCATCGAGAATGGCGCCACGGTATCGCTGAGTGCGCTGGTATCCGGACGCAGTCCGCTGACCTTCCAGTGGCAATTCAATGGCGCAGATCTTGACGGTGCAATCGGCGCGACGTTGACGTTCGCCGCGAGCCGTCAGACCGCGGGCGTTTATCGTTGCATCGTGCGAAATGAACTCGGCGTCGCGACCACGGAAGATATTTCGGTGGTAGTGCGCAGCGCTGAGCCGCTGCTGTTTGAGGCTCCTTTGACTGTCCTCGAGGGCGTGTTGCGGATGCGGTTGTCGGGCCTGAGCGGCGCGGGACAGATTACGGTTTATACTTCGACGAACCTTTTCGACTGGGAAGTGTTTCAAGTGCATCCAGCCACGAGCGGCGCCATCGATCTGCGCGCGCCTTTATCCGATCTGAATCCGGCGCGTTACTTCAAAGCCACGGAAGGGCCGTGACGTTGGTTTCGAGGGCGTGGGCGGGCTGGTGATGTGTCTTGCAAATGGCGGGTGTTATGTTGCGCCCAAAATCGTCGGGGCCGAGGCGCAACGAGAGAAATCTCAGAAGATTCTGTTGCGGAAAGCGCCGAAGTCGTTATTACGTAAACGTACTTTGTGAGCATCGTGTCTGTGTCAACCCCAGTTCGCCGCTTCCGCCTCCTCCGCGGACTCCACTTCGGCCTCAGCTTCAGCCTCGCCCTCGGCTTTTGCGGCCTATTCCTGAACGCTTGCGCCGTTCGGCGTCACGTTTCAGAGGTTCAACCGCTCGTTCCTCCATCGCCTGCTTACGGTCAATCCGCCCTCAGCGCCGGCATCTCCGCCTCCACACAACCCTGGTGGCGCACCTTCAATGATCCCCTCCTCGATCAATTGGTGACCGCAGCTTTGCGCACGAATCTCGGATTGATGGAACTGTCGGCGCGAGTCGAGCAAGCCGATGCCTTGTTGCGTCAGGCGCGTGGCCGCCTTTTTCCAACCTTGAATGCCAATGGAACAGTCGAAGCGCAACAGGTGACCGATGCGAACGCAACTTTCGCCGGAGACGAAACCGCATCCGTGGGCGGCACTCTGAGCTGGGAATTAGACGTTTGGGGGCGATTGCGAGCCGCGCGCGAGGGACGGCGTCACGAACGAATCGCCGTTGCGCACGACTGGCTCGGCGGCCGATTGCTGCTCTCGGCTTTAGTAACGGAAACCTATTTCGAAATGCTGGAACAACAGGAGCAAATCCGGCTCGCCCACGAGCAAATCGCGGTGAATGAGACGTTGCTCGACCTGACCAAACTGCGCTTTGGGCAGGGACAATCGTCGATCGTCGATGTGCTGCAGCAACAGGAACAATTGGCCTCGACCCGTTCGCGTTTGCCGGAGATTGAATCGCGCTTTCAGCAATTAGCCTATGCGCTGGATGTCTTGCTGGCGGGTGCACCGGGGACGCGCGCGCAGGAAGTGCGCGGAGAATTGAAAGAGCCTCCCGCATTCCCTCGAGGCGGGGTTCCATCGGATTTGCTCGTTCATCGACCTGATTTGGTTGCGGCGCGGCATGTGGTGGCGGCGGCGGATTCGGAAGTGGCGGAAGCGATGGCGGACCGGTTGCCACGATTTATGATTGGCGGTTCGGCAGCGGGGATTGGGGATCTGACTCCCAATGCGCTCGTGACATCGGCCTTTGCCTCTTTGGCCGGTCCGATATTCGATGCTGGGACGCGAAAAGCGGAAGTCGATTTGCGGCGCGCCGCAGTGCGCGAGCGTTTGGCGCGGTTTTCGGGCGCTTATTTGGTGGCGGTGCAGGAAGTCGAAACCGCATTCATGCAGGAACAAAAGCAAGCCGAACGCGTCCGGCTGCTGGCCGAGCAACTGACCGTTGCCCAACGATTGTTGCGTGAGACAAGGAATCGGTACAGCCAAGGATTGACGGATTATCTTCCGGTGTTGAATGCGGTGGTGACCGAGCAGAATTTGCAACGCCAGATTTTGGCCAGCCGCCGGCAATGGCTCGGGCGCCGAGTGGCTTTGCACCGCGCACTGGGCGGTCCGATGGAAGCGGAGGCGCCGGTATTATGATCAAGCCGGCAACACTTCGCGCGATCGTTTTGAGCGCGGCGGTCCTGGTGGCCGGCGCGGTGCTCGCGGTGATTTTGATTGCGACCGCTCCGCAAACGCAACCGGAAGAAAAATCCAGGCCCGCGCGATTGGTGCAAACCATTGAAGTCCGTCCCCGCACCGAAAGCATCAAGGTGCGCGCCGAGGGAACAGTGGTCCCGGCGCGGCGTGTGACCATGCAGCCGCAGGTCTCGGGACGGGTCATTTGGCAGCACCCGTCGCTGGTGGAAGGCGGTTACGTCAAAGAGGGCGAGGAACTCATTCAGATTGATCGAGCCGATTACGAATTGGCTTTGGCCGAGCAAGAGGCGGCGTTGGAAGAGGCGCAATTCGAATTGACGCTGGAGAAGGGTCGGCAGGTCGTGGCCGCGCGCGAGTGGGGTTTGTTGGAAAAGGAACTGTCTGACGGCGAAGTCAACCGCGCCCTGGTGCTGCGCGAGCCGCATTTGGAACGGACTGAAGCCTTGGTCCGGCGCGCCACGAACGAAATTGCCAAAGCCAAATTGGATTTGACGCGCACGTCGATTCGCGCGCCATTCAACGCCATGATCTTGAGCGAAGCGGTGGAAATCGGGCAACTGGTGGCTCCGTCCACCGCCATCTGCACGCTGGTGGGAACGGACGAGTTTTGGGTGCAAGCGAGCCTGCCGGTGGGCGAATTGAAATGGGTCGAACTGCCCCGGCAAGGTCAAAGCGGTTCCGCAGCGCGCATCGTGCTCGATGCCGGCAATGGCAAACCGATTCACTGGGATGGCCGTGTGGTCCGTCTTCTCGCTGATTTGGAACCCAGCGCGCGCATGGCCCGCGTGGTGGTGAGTGTTCCTAATCCGTTGGAACGTTCCTCGTCCACGGGATCTCTGCCCTTGCTGTTGGGCAGTTACGTGCGCGTGGAAATCGATGCGGGAGAACTCCGCGAGGTATTGGTTATTCCTCGCGCCGCGCTGCGGGAAGGCAACCGGCTTTGGGTCGTGAATGCGCAAAAGGAATTGCAGGTGCGAGACGCCGAAATCCTCTGGACCCGGCCCGAGTCATTGTTGATTGCCAATTGCATTCTGCCGGGCGAACAACTGATCGTGAGCGGATTGCGCGTGGCTCTCCCGGGAATGAAAGTGGAACCTCGCTTGATGAGCGCGAGTGACGTTGCGCAAGCCATGAATGGCGCAGGCAGTGCGGGCGACTGATGCTTTCTAAATTCCGAGTGATCAGGAGATGAACAGCTCGAAAAATGTTCCGCCACCGCCTCGAGGCGTGCTCGCGTGGTTCGCTCGCAATGCCGTCGCCGCCAACTTGCTCATGGCGGCCATTGTCATTACTGGCCTGGTGG
>JBFMDG010000176.1:0-11408 GCA_040754135.1 Verrucomicrobiota bacterium | reverse complement strand
CGGACGGCAAACGCGTTTCATTTCCTCGACCACTTTGACCGGGTTGGGCACAGTGGAGATGAAATAGGCGGCGAGCACGCGATCGAAATTGTTGTCGGGAAATTCCAGATTGGTTGCATCCATTTTCAGGAGGCGCACATGGCTCATGCCCTTTTGGCGGACGCGCTTGTGGGCTTGATCGAGCATTTTTTGGGAGAGATCGATCCCGGTGATTTCGATGTTGCGGGCCAGCAGGGGGAGCGACAAGCCGGTGCCGACGCCGACTTCGAGGAGCTTGGTGCCGGGGGTCAGGTTGAGAAGTGCCGGCGCCATTTCGCGTCCGCTCTGGAAGACTTTGCCGAAAACCAGGTCGTAAACGCCCGAGTACCGATTATAAACCCGCTCGATGTATTCAGCGGACATAGGGCCTCCTGAGGTTGAGGGGATGGGGGCGGAGCGACGGGCAAGGCGCGCTGGGCTTAGATCCCGGATGGGTTAATGGGTGAATATCCACTCTGTTATTCGTTTTGCCTGACCATGCCAATGCGGCTCTGCTTTTAACTTTTCGCGAACCGAAATCAAAGAAAAAATGCCGCCGGGCAAACGTCAAGGGGCAATCGCCCCTGATCTTTCACCCGATTTTGCCGCTGGGAGATCGAGGAAAGGCCAAACATTTTCCTAGCCGCTGGTTTTTCGACTCGGTTACTTTCAAAAGTCATGATCCATTTCCGGTTCGTTGTTCTGCTCCTTTTTCTCGCCCGGCTCTCCGCATTCCCGGCCGCAGATGGCAACCGGCTGACTTATCTCGATGGCAGCGATCCGTTTTATCCGCACCGGAATTTTCCCAAGCTGACCACCCCACAATGGGTCGGTGAGGAAGGAGTCGAGGCGGTTGTCATCCTGGCCATTGACGACATGCGTGGCACGGCGCCGTACGAGAGCGCCTTGCGCCCCCTGCTGGAACGCCTCAAAAAAATCGATGGACGCGCCCCGGCCAGCATCATGGTTAACGGCATCGATACTTCCCTGCCGCAATTGCAATCGTGGCTGAAAGAAGGCGTCACCCTCGAAGTGCATACGCTGGCGCATCCCTGCCCGCTTTTGGCCAGGAGCAATTTCGTGGCGGCCGCCGACACTTATTTCGGCTGCATCGATCTGATGAATCACATCCCGAACAACAAAGCGGTGGCCTTCCGAATGCCTTGTTGTGATTCGATCAACAGCCCCAGCCCGCGGTTTTATGCCGAGATTTTCAATCGCACCACTCCGGCCGGACAATTCCTGACCATCGATTCTTCCGTCATGTGCATTCTCACCTCGAAGGACACAGCCCTGCCGAAGGAGTTGGTGACTGATCCCGACGGGCGCGAGCGGTTCCGAAAGTACATTCCCTTTCCTTCGTTTGTCACCACGATCGAAGATTACCCATACCCCTACGTGATTGGGAAATTATGCTGGGAATTTCCCGGCATGGTGCCGAGCGATTGGGAAGCGCAGAATCTTCATGGCAAATCCAATCCAAAGACGGTGGCGGATTGGAAAGCGGCCCTCGATGCCACAGTTCTGAAGCAGGGCACGTTCACTTTTATTTTTCATCCGCACGGCTGGATTCAACCCGAGCAAATGGTTGAGTTCGTCGATTACGCCGTGCAAAAACATGGGCGCAAAGTGAAGTTCCTCAATTTCCGCGAAGCGCAGGAACGGCTCGATCAATTCCTCCTCGCCGGCCAGCCGATTCGCTCGAGCCAGGGCAGCGATCATGGCGTGCGGCTGCTCGATTTGAACCACGACGGTTTTCTCGACGTGGTCATTGGCAATGAAAACTTGCGCAAAACACGGGTGTGGAATCCAACCACACGCCGATGGCTCGATTCCGATTTTCCCGCAACCCTCGTGCGGGAAGGCAATGAAGCCGTGAAAGAATGTTTTGCGATTTTGCAATCGAATGGGTTTCCCACTTTGGTTCGGCGAAAAGGACCAGCGACAGCGCGGCCACAAGCGTGGCATTTCGACGGCGCCGCATGGGTGGAAGCGGAAGATTTGTTCGATGGTTTGGAAGAATTGGCGCAGCCAGGCGGAGCGCAAGCGGCCGATGTTGGATTGCGCTTTCGGGATGTGAACAAGGATGGCCGCACGGAGTTGATTTTGAGCAACCCGAATCAAAACCTCATTTTCCAATGGTCCGAAGCGAACCGGCGCTGGACGCGCCTCCCTTTTGCATTGCCTCACGGAACTTCCATCGTCGATGCCGAGGGTCTGGATCATGGCCTGCGATTCGCCGACATCAACGAAGATGGTCACGAGGACGTGGTGTTCTCGAACGCGGAAAGATTTTCGCTGCACCTTTTCGTGCCGGAACTTTATCTGGGATTTCAACCCGGCTGGTCGCGGGAGGTTCTCTCGGGAAAACGCGGCGATGCCTTTGACATTCCGATGATTGTGCGGGGTGGAACCCATCGGAATAACGGCGCCTGGTTCCATTCCAAACATCTCTGGGTCCAAAACGAAGACGTCGCGCATCTGCCAAATCATGTGGACCGCCGATCGTTCGCGCAGTTGCTCGGCGGATTGCAACCGCCGCCGAAGACACCTCAAGCCTCGCTCGAATCGATGCGCGTGATTCCAGGGTTCAAAATCGAACTCGTCGCCCACGAACCCGCGGTCGTCGATCCCGTCGCCTTTGAATGGGGGGCCGATGGCAAATTGTGGGTGGTGGAAATGGGCGATTATCCTACCGGCATCGATGCGAAAGGGAAGCCGGGCGGACGTCTGCGTTACCTCGAGGACGCCGATGGCGATGGGCGTTTTGAAAAATCGACTTTGTTTCTCGATGGTTTGAATTTTCCCACCGGCGTTATGCCCTGGCGGAACGGGGTGCTCGTCAGCGCTGCGCCGGAGATTTTTTATGCTGAAGACACGAACGGCGATGGCAAAGGAGATTTGAAGCAAGTGTTGTTCAGCGGTTTCAACGAAGGCAATCAGCAACATCGCGTCAATGGCTTTGCTTACGGGTTGGATCATTGGATTTACGGCGCGAATGGAGATAGCGGAGGTGAAATCCGGTTCCATGGCTGGGTGACTGGCAGCCGCACGAACCGGATCGCTCCGCGCCGGTTCGAGCCCGTGAACATTAGCGGCCGCGATTTTCGGTTTCGTCCGGATCACGGCCTATTCGAAGCGATCGAAGGCCAAACACAATTCGGCCGGCATCGCGACGATTGGGGGCATTGGTTTGGAAACAACAATCCAACCTGGCTCTGGCATTACTTTCTTCCTGAGCGTTATCTGGCGCGCAATCCGCATTTGCCCGTGAAAACCACGCGGCAAGTCCTGGCCAATTATCCGGAATCAACGCGGGTGTTTGCCATCAGCCAGATGCTGCAGCGCTTCAACGATATTGGCATGGCCAATCATGTCACTTCCGGGAACAGCCCCGTGCCTTATCGCGATGAACTTTTTGGGGCTGCCTTCGCTTCGAGTGTGTTTATCAGCGAACCGGTGCACAACGTCGTTCATCGCGAAGTTCTCGAACCGGACGGAGTCACTTTTCGAAGTCATCGCGGGCCCGGCGAAGAGACGCGCGAATTTCTCGCTTCGAGTGACAATTGGTTTCGGCCAATCCTGTTGAAGACCGGACCGGATGGCGCGTTGTACATCGCGGATATGTATCGGCTGGTGCTCGAACATCCGGAGTGGATCCCGCCCGATACGCAAAAGACGTTTGATCTCCGAGCCGGACAGGATCTGGGACGCATTTACCGGGTTTATCCAGAAGGAGCATCGCTGCGGAGCGCGCCGGTTTTGAATCGATTGAAAACACCTGAGTTGGTCGCGGCTTTGGATCACGCCAACGGCTGGCAGCGCGATACCGCGCAACGATTGCTCATCGAGCGCGGTGACAAGGCCGCCGTTCCGTTGCTGCGAAAACTCGCGCGCAGTTCCACTTCAGCCAAGACGCGGCTGCAAGCGCTTTGCACGCTCGAAGGCCTGGAGGGATTAACCGCGCAAGAGTTGCTCGCAGCTTGTAAAGATCCGCATGCGGCGGTTCGGGAACACGCCGTGCGATTGTGTGAGCCGTTTCTCCGAAATCGGCCGCCGCGCACGGACAAGCTTGCAGGCGCGGCCAGCGAGCGAACCACACGCAAACCGCGCCAGGAAGAAGCGCTCGAAACCGATACGGCCGCGCTCGAAGAGCAATTGCTCGAACTCACTGCAGATCCGGAAATCCGCGTGCGATATCAACTTGCCTTTTCTCTGGGTGAATGGAGCAACGCCCGCGCCGGCCAAGCGCTCGCACGATTGGCATTAAACGCGGCGGATTATGAACCGCTGCAACTGGCGGTGCTGAGTTCCGCGCCTCGGCATTTGCACACACTGATCACTCTCCTCACGAAAAACCATTCGCCCCCGGTTCCCACGCTGGCACGTCTGTTTCAATTGGCATTGGCCAGTCGCGATGAAGTTGCTCTGCTGCGTTTCGCGGATGCGCTTTCGAAAGCGAGCGGCAGCCAACATGCGGGATGGCAGTTCGGCACATTGGCAACCGTGGCGGCCGATATCGAACGGCATCAATCCAAAGTTTCGTCCGCTGCGCAAAAAGCGCTGGATCGGTTGAAGGAATTGTTTCCGCTCGCACTGGAAACCGCGCTGAGCGAGACCGCGCCGGAATCGGATCGTTTGCAAGCCATTCGAATTCTCTCTTCCACGCACCTCGAAATTGATGTTCAGCGGCTCGCCGGTCTGTTTGATCCGCGCGTGCCTACTTCCATCCAAGGCGCTGCGATCGAAGCCCTGGGCCGAAGTCAATCGTCCCAAGTCCCCACGCTGTTGCTGGCCACCTGGAAAAGCGCCACGCCGGAATTGAGGGCCTCGCGATTGAACACGCTTCTCAGCCGCGTCGAATGGGCGGAAGCATTGCTGGCGGCGGTGGAAGCCGGATCGTTTTCTATCAAAGATCTCGGGCCCGCCCAGCAACAGGCCTTGCTCAGCCATCCCCAGGAACGCATCCGCCAACGAGCCCGAAAAATTTTCGGCGCAGCCAGCAGCAACCGGCGCGACGTGCTGACGCAATTTGAATCCGCCCTTACCCTCAAAGGCAACGCCCGGCGCGGCTCCGGTTTGTTTCGGCAAAACTGCTCGACCTGTCATCGCTTTCGCAACGAAGGAAGCAATGTCGGACCCGACCTGGCTATGATTTCGAACAAGTCTCCGCGCGCCCTCCTCGAATCAATTCTGGATCCGAACGCGGCCGTTGAATCGAGGTATGTGAGCTATAACGCCGTCACCAAATCGGGACGCGACCTGATGGGAATCATCGCCTCGGAAACCGCGAACAGCCTGACCTTGCGCAACTCCGGTGGCGGCGAAGAGGTGGTCCTCCGCAGCGAACTGATCGAACTGACGAGCTCCGGCCTTTCCATGATGCCGGAAGGCTTTGAAAACAATTTGAGTCCGCAAGCCATGGCCGATCTGCTGGCGTTTCTTACCGATCCAGCCACAAATTGAAATCCGTTTTCAAACGCTCCCTTTCACTTTGATCACTCAGGGTTCGCCGCCAATTTCAATCGGCTCGAGGCGAATGTTTCCATTTCCGTCCCGGGCATGCGCACGATGTAAGCCGCTGCGCCGGGAGTTTTCTCGACGAGATCGAGCCCGCGCTTCGGCCCGAGCACACTCACCGCGGTGGCAAGACTGTCCGCTGTCATACAATCGCGCGCGATCACCGTCACCAGGCTGTGATCAGCCAGTCCGACGCCGGTCTTGGGATCGACAATGTGCGAGTAGCGGCGGCCTTCGATTTCCAGGCGTTGAAAAACATCGCCGGAGGTGGCCAGCGCTCCATGCTCGAGCTCGACGTAATTTTTTGGGGGCGCGTTTGGGACATCGAGCGGCGCGATTTCAATGCGCCAACCGCGTTGGCCGGGCGGCGGATCTGAAACAGCCATGTCGCCGCCTCCAGAAACCAGAGCGCGACGAATGCCGTGCTGCTGCAATGTTTTGAGCGCTTCATCGATGGCGTAGCCTTTGGCAATGCCTCCGAGATCCAGACGCATTCGGGGCACTTTCAACTCCGCGGTCTGCCGCCTCGGATCCAGGTGAAGTTTTTGAAAGCCCACGGCTTTTGTTGCCTCGGCCAGCCGTTCCGGCTCGGGCAGGCGCTTTTCGCGCCGGGCCTTTCGCCACAAGCTCACGAAAGGACCGACCGTCACATCAAACGCGCCATCTGTGCGGCGTGCCAGATCCTGCGCGCGAGCGAGCACGTGCCAAAGCTCGCGGCTGACCGGAATCGCGCGTTGCTCTCCGGCAGTGCGCGACAAGGCGCTCAGTTCGCTGTCGTATTCGTAATCGCTCAGAATTGCGTTTAATTGTTCGATGCGCGCGAAGGCGGCTCGAGCCGCGGTTTCAGCGTGGCCCGCATTCGAGGCGTAGAGCACGATCCGGAATGGCAACCCCATTTCCGGTTTCGTAAATTCGAAACGCTCGAGCGATTCAGCGTGCCTCTCCGTTCGAGGCGCATGGCAGCCCGCAAAAATCAACATCATCCAAACGAGCATCCGCCGGGGCCAACCGCACCGCATCTGACGACATGACATGCCTCACCTTTGCCGGATTGCGCGGATTTCTTCAATGCCACTCATGCCGGCGAGCCTTTCAAGCAATTCACCCCGCGCAGTTGCACATTATCCCGACGCGGGGAATTTTTGTTCTCATGGAGGGAATTGCCCCTGAACTCCGCGCCTTGGGCCAGGCACTGATTGCCATGGTGCTGGGCGGCATTATCGGTTGGGAACGCGAAACGGCTGGCAAATGGGCCGGGTTCCGCACGCACATGCTCGTTTGCCTGGCAGCGATGTTTTTCGTGAAAGTCGCGCAGTTTCTCGTTTACGAAACCCAGTCGAGCTCGATAGGCGACCGCCCGCTCCAGGCAGATCCGGTGCGCATTATCGAAGCCATTGTCACCGGGATTGCCTTCATTGGCGCTGGCACGGTCTTCCGCGATCCGCATCGCCACGTGGCGCATGGGCTCACGACTGCCGCCACTTTGCTGGCGGTAGCGCCGATTGGAGTTTCGATTGCGATCGAACGCTACGTGCTCGCGGTCGGCATGACTGTCATCATCTTTTTTGTGCTGCGCGTGTTAAATCGCCTCGAAAAAAAATTCATCGATCACCGCCGCAAACGCTCGGCTTCGGATGATGCAAATGAGGATTGAATTCCGTTTCTTTGAATGGGCTGCGAAGAATGAAAACGGCCGCAGCATCAAATGTGAGTTCGATTATTTTCCCAGGTCGAGTCGTGCTTCAACGAGCCTCAATGTGCCTTGAGCATTTGAAGACGGAAAAGAAGTTTGCGCGCGAAAACGCAACGCACGGGTTCAAGCCACGGCATAACACCGGCCATTGGCGAGACACATCACTACGCAGCCGTTTCCGCCGGTGCCTGCATCGGGAACGCTTCCAAGGCCATCGGCTCGTCGTGATCGAGAAACGCTCTGCACACGGAGAAGAATTCACTTTCGGTTGTGACGCGCCGGATTTGATGCAGGAACTGGCCGGTCGGTTCCACGCCCATGCCGATGTAATTCATGTATTTTTTCATGCGCTGCACATGGGGGATTTCGCGAAACTCGGGCGCTTTCACTGTTTCGTAGAGCCGCTCAATGTACTCGATCACATCATGGCCCTTCGGTTGGAAAATCGTTTCGCCGCGCCGATGCTGGCGAATTTGGTGAAACAGCCACGGATTGCGAATGGCCCCGCGCCCCAGCATCAAGCCGTTTGCGCCGGTGAAGAAAAGCACGCGACCGGCTTTGGCCGCCGAATCCACATTGCCATTGGCGAGCACCGGACATGGCACGGCCTGCACGGCTCGCGCAATAAAATCGTAATGAACTTCCGTGCGATACATTTCAAACACGGTCCGGCCATGAACGGTGAGGAGGTCGAGCGAATGGCGCGCGAAAATCGGCAACAATCGTTCAAAAACCTCCGGCGAATCAAAACCGATGCGCGTTTTGACCGTAAATGGCATCGCAATGGCCTCGCGCAGAGCGCCGAGAATGGCATCGACGCGCTCCGGTTCGCGCAATAAACCGCCGCCGGCGCACTTGCGGTAAACAACCGGCGCCGGACACCCAAGATTCAAGTCAATGCCTGCAATCGGCAATCGCTCGAGCGCTTTGGCCGTGCGCACCAAAGCGGGAATATCATTCCCGATCATCTGGGCGATGACCGGCCGGCCGGTTGAATTCTCGACAATCGAATGAACGATCGATCGGTCGAGCGACGAAGTCGCATGCACCCGGAAATACTCCGTGAAATAGAGATCCGGCCCGCCGTAGGAAGCCATCAGCCTCCAAAACGGCAGATCGGTCACATCCTGCATCGGCGCCAGAGCCAGCATCGGCTCGGGGCAGTTCAGGAGTTGCTGAAACTGTTCAACCGGGTTCATCTGCTTCAAGGTTCCACAGACTCAGAGTTTGCGGAACGAGTCGAGAATATGCGGCGGCAAGGTGGTTTGCTCAAGTGCGCAATACCCGGCGCCGCCACTCCAATTCTGGGACCGCCTTCGATAAGCGGCCCGAGCGCACTTTGACGGCGTGGTTGCATTCGTCAAATGCCGCGCACGAAAGACTGGCTTGACCAACCCGCCTCGGACTCTTAAACGAATTGGCATGGTGCGATTTTTCATCCCGGGCCTTTTGCTGATTGCCTCCGCAACCAGCGCCAGCGCCCATGGAGATTTGCACTGGCAGATCGAAGAGATCACCAAACGCCTCGCCGTCGAACCAAAGAACGCGCACCTTTTTTTGCGGCGCGCCGAACTGCATCGATTGCACCAGGACTGGACCGCGGCCTTCGCGGATTACGATCGCGCGCTGGCACGCGATGCGCATCTCGAACAGATCGAATTTTTCAGGAGCCGCGCTGAATTTGAAAGTGGCGATCTGTCCAAAGCGCGCCAGCGTCTCGACCGTTTTTTAGCGCGCAGGCCTGATCACATTGAAAGCCGCATCACCCGAGCCCGCGTGCTTTGCCGCTTGAAAGAATACGAAGCGGCGGCGCAGGACTTCGATCAAGCGATTCAAAGCTCATCGTCGCCGCTTCCGGAATTCTATTTCGAGCGGGCGCGCGCCCTGGCCGCGATCGGTGATGAACCGAACATGCGGCGCGCGGTGTCCGGGTTGGACGAAGGAATCCGACGCCTCGGCAATCTCGTCGCGCTACAAACGCTGGCGATCGATCTCGAGTGCGCTTTGCAATCGCACGACGCAGCGCTGGCACGCATTGACCAGTTGCTCGAACAAGCCGATCGAAAAGAAAGCTGGCTCGTGCAGCGGGCGGAAGTGCTTTTGAAAGCTGGCCGCACCGCCGATGCGGCGGCAGCGTTACGGTCCGCGCAGGCATCCATTTCCGAGCTGCCCGAACGCCATCAAAAAACGGAGGCTGTTTTGCAACTTAAACAGCGCATCCAGGCACGCCTCGTTGAGGCCGGGGAATGAGGCATCCCGCAAAGAATTTCCCGAAGGTTGCGTTCGACCTGGCCTCCGCGATTCATCGCGTCAGGATTGGGTGCGCTTTCCTACTCCAGCGTTGCGCTTCCATTTGCGGAAGGCGGAGCTTCGCTGCGGTTCAATGATATTCCTGCAATGTTTTCACGGAATACCCTTGTTTGCGGAGCGCGGCGATTCCCAAAACCGCGGCGCGCGCGCCCCTCAAAGTGGTCATGATGGGCGTGCCGGTGTAAACCGCCGTCGTGCGAATTTTCACTTCATCGGCACGGGGCGCTTGTCCGGATGGGGTGTTGATAACGAGTTGGATTTCGCGGTTCTTGAGGAGATCGAGCGCATTCGGCCGGCCCTCTTGCAATTTAAAAATACGCTGCACCTTCAAGCCGGCTTTTTCGAGCACGTTCGCCGTGCCGCCAGTGGACACAATTTCGAACCCAAGCTCGACAAACTGCCGCGCGATTTCAGCGACCGATTGCTTGTCCGCATCGCTGACGCTGATGAACACGCGTCCGCTCAACGGCAGCGGTCCGCCAGCGGCCATTTGCGATTTGGCATAGGCCACGCCCAAGTCGGAATCCAGGCCCATCACCTCGCCCGTCGAGCGCATTTCCGGTGAGAGCAAAATGTCCTGGCCTTGGAAGCGGTTGAATGGAAAGACCGATTCTTTCACGGCCCAATAAGAGGGCCAGATTTCCGCAGTGAATCCGAGATCGGCGAGGCGTTTTCCGGCCATCACTTTCGCCGCCAGCTTAGCCAGGGGAACGCCGATAGCCTTGCTCACGAATGGCACGGTGCGCGAGGCGCGCGGATTGACTTCCAGCACGTAAACATCTTCGCCCTTGACGGCATATTGCACGTTCATCAGTCCAACGACTTTCAGCTCGCGCGCCATGGCATGGGTGTACTCGCGAATCCTGGCCATCACCCCCGCTCCCAGTGTGTGCGGCGGCAACACCATCGCCGCATCCCCCGAATGCACCCCGGCAAATTCAATGTGCTCGAGCATCCCGCCAATGACGATCGTCCCTTGCGCTGGATCGTCGAAATGCCCGACATCTGCGATGCAATCCACATCCACCTCGGTGGCGTCCTCCAGGAATTTATCGACCAGCACCGGCCGTTCGGGAGAGGCCTCGACGGCGAACCGCATGTAATGCTGGAGTTCGCCGTCGGAATAAACGATCTGCATGGCGCGGCCGCCGAGCACAAAACTGGGTCGAACCAAAATGGGATAACCGAGTCTTTTGGCCACTTCGAGCGCCTCGTTTTCATTCGTGGCGATGCCATTGGGCGGCTGCGGAATGTTCAACTTATTGAGCATGGCCGCAAAGAGCTTCCGATCCTCCGCGATCTCGATGCTTTGCGGTGAAGTTCCGATGATATTGACGCCGTTCTTCTGAAGGCCCAAGGCGAGATTGAGCGGGGTTTGACCGCCAAACTGCGCGATGGCGCCCCAGCATTTTTCCCGGTCGTAAATGTGCAGCACATCTTCGAGCGTTAGCGGCTCGAAAAAGAGCTTGTCGCTGGTGTCGTAATCGGTCGAGACCGTCTCTGGATTCGAATTGACCATGATGGTCTCGAAGCCATCCTCCTTCAGCGCAAACGCGGCATGAACACAACAGTAATCAAACTCGATCCCCTGCCCTATGCGGTTTGGACCTCCGCCGAGAATCATGACTTTGCGCCGGTCGGACGCCTTCACTTCATCGTCGCCGCGGTCGTAAGTTGAATAGAAATATGGGGTGTAAGCTTCGAATTCGGCGGCACAAGTGTCCACGAGCCGGTAACTCGGAAGCAACCCGAGCTTTTTGCGTTCGGCGCGGACCGCGTCTTCGGTGCGCCCGGTCAAATGGGCAATTTGGCGATCAGAAAAGCCGAGAGATTTGGCTTTGGCTAACAAATCAGGATTCATTCGTGG
>JBFMDG010000175.1:0-11452 GCA_040754135.1 Verrucomicrobiota bacterium | reverse complement strand
GATGCCGCGCCTGGGCGGCCTGGCGGTTTTTGGCGGGTTTTGTTTTCCCTGGGCCGGTTTTTACATTCTCGACAACCGCGTCACTGACACATTTCAGAATTACGAAAAGCTGTTCTATTCCCTCGTGCTCGGCGCGACCGCGATGCTGCTGCTCGGCATTTATGACGATTTGAAAGGCCTGACCGCCCCCAAAAAATTCGCCGTGCAGATTCTTGTGGCGATCGGTTTGTACTTGGGCGGATTCCGAATCACGCTGCTTTCAAATCCATTTGGAGAACCGATTGAATTGGGCTGGCTCTCGCTCCCTGCATCGGTGTTCTGGATCGTGGCGATCACCAATGCCATGAACCTGCTCGATGGCATTGACGGGCTGGTGACCGGTGTCACCGCGAGCATTGCGCTTTCGCTGGCCATCATCAACGTGCTGGCGGGAAACATCATTATTGCGTTGCTGACGTTGTGCCTGGCGGGTTCGTGCCTCGGATTCCTGCCGCATAATTTTGCGCCCGCTCGGATTTTTTTGGGCGACACCGGCAGCCTTTTTCTCGGCGTGGTGCTGGCCTGCATTGGCATGTATTCGTTATTCAAAGAAACCACGGCCACTCTGATTTTGGTGCCGGTGATCCTGTTTGGATTGCCTTTGTTTGATACAACTTCAGTGGTGTTGGGGCGGATGCGACGCAGAGCTCCGCTCTTTCAAGCGGACAAATCGCACGTGCACCATCGTCTGCTGCAAATGGGCCTCACCCAAAAACAAGCGGCGACGTTTCTCTATGGGATCACCGTGCTTCTCGGCGGCATGGCGGTCTGGCTCAACTTGAATCAATCGCCCGATGGCGTCTTTTTGGTTGGGCTTCTGACCCTTGGATTTGCCATGCTGATCTGGATGATCTGGCGTCGCCATTCGCGATCGGCAAAAGCGGACAAGACTGCGCTGGGAGAATTCGAAACGAAGTAAACCTGATGCTCGAACTCGAAACCGCTCTCGAACGGATTCTCCAGCAAATCTCACCGTTGCCGAGCCAAACGTTGCCGCTGTCCCAGGCGCAGGATCGTTTCCTCGCCCACCCCATCGCAGCCCGGATGGATTTGCCGCATTTTGATAATTCGGCCATGGACGGATTCGCCGTGCGTGCCGAAGATCTTCGGGAAATTCCAGTGGCGCTGAAACTACAAGGCCGCGTGGCCGCAGGTGAATTCTTCCCGGGCAAAATGGAACCGGGATCGTGCATCCGATTGTTCACCGGCTCGCCCCTTCCGGACGGCGCCGATGCTGTCATCATGCAGGAGGATACCCGCCTCGATCCCGCACAGCCGGAATTCGTGCAAATGCTCGATCGGGTCAAGCCCTGGGAAAACGTGCGGCTGCGTGGTGAGGATGTAAAACGCGGCGCGCCATTGATCGAGGCCGGGGAGCGGCTGACAGCGACGCGTTGCGCGCTCCTGGCTGCGACCGGCGTGGATGTTGTGAGCGTTGGCGCGATGCCGCAAGTTGGCGTGCTTGCGACCGGCAGTGAACTGGTAGAACCCGGTGATCGTTTGGCGCCGGGTCAAATTTATGAAAGCAACCGGCTTTTGATTGGCAGCCTGTTGCGATCTATCGCTGGCGGAGCTGCGGTGTGTTCATCGATCGTGCGCGACACGCTGGACGAAACCCGGCAAGCCCTCGAACACGCCTTTGAACATGGCCATGCGGTGATCACTTGCGGCGGTGTTTCCGTGGGAGAATTCGATTTCGTCAAGAGCGCTTTTGAAGCCATGGGCGGGCAGCTCGATTTCTGGAAGGTCGCCATTCGGCCCGGAAAACCATTCGTGTTCGGCCAATGGCGCGGGAAATATCTTTTTGGATTGCCCGGAAATCCTGTTTCGGCAGCGGTGACCTTTGTCCTCCTGGTGCGGCCGGCTCTGTTGCGGATGCAAGGCGCTCGAGATCTGAGCCCTCGAATGACCCTGGGCACGTTGGCTGAACCGCTCGTCAATCGCGGAGATCGGCGGCATTTCATGCGCGTCACTTTGGATAGCCATGGCCATGTGAAATCAGCGGGAGCTCAGGCGTCGCACATGCTGAACTCGCTCGCGCAGGCCAACGGTTTGGTGGACGTGCCCCCGGCAACCACCTGGCCGGCGGGCGCCTCGATCCGCGTTATCACTTTAGATTGAGGTGGTTTTTGGCGCGGGCTTTTCGGACGACTATTGGACCGCATTTGAAGGAGTGAATTGAGGTTTCGATGGCGTGATTCCAACACGACCCCAAATTCCATCAGCGAGCCAGCTCAGGCCATTGGCTTCGAGCCATCGGCAAAGACGGTCGTTTGTTGATAATTGCCGGTGGCGAGGTCCACTTCGATGAGTTTGGCGCCTTTGCGAACCTTGTCGCCGCCATAGCCGGCGTAGCCGGTTGAACGGCCATAAACCAAATCCACCGTGCCGGCGCGGACCGCGTAATCATTGGTGTGATTGTGTCCGCAAAAACAGGCCCGAATGTATTTTGCAGCCGCCAGGACCGGAAAAGCCGCGCCGTTCTCTTTTGCGTAACCGACTCCTTCCAGCTTGATGCCCTTAATCGTGGCCGGCTGAATCCTCGTTTCATACTCGAGGATGGGAATGTGAAAGAAAACCAGTCCAGGCACAGCTCGTGAAGAATCCGCGGCACCCTGCACCATCTGACCGAACGCTTCGATCTGCCATGCTCCCAGGCCGGCATCATTGCTGTTGAGGAAAAACAAATTCAACGCGACTTCCGAATTCCTGGAACCGGCCGCAATCACTTGCAACCGGTAATCGCCATGCGTCACCGCCCCCGCATAGACCGAGTTCGAAGCGGCCGCCAACGCGTCGTGTCCCTGCTGGTAATCCTCAAGCAAATCGTGATTTCCCCAACAGATAGTCCACGGCACGCCCAGCGGCGCAAATGATTTGAGAACCAGATCGAGCCCGCGCTGACCGCGTCCTTCCGGATTGTCATGCCAAAGGTCGCCGCTGATCACGATCAGATCCGGCCGATGACGGTCCACCTGTTTTCGACAATCCGAAACCGTCTGGTCGTCTTCGCTCGCTGTCTTGAAAAGAAAATGGAGATCGGTGAACTGCAAAATTCTGCATGCGGCGGGGTTTGCCGTGGTTACAGGTCGCGGGACATAGACCAATTTCGGATCGGCTTTGGCGCTGAACCCGATCTTTGGCGGCTGGGGCGCTTTCCCCGGCGCGGAATTTTGTTCCGCTCCGAAAGCGATGCGCGTTGCCGCCGCCCCCACCAATGCCAGCGGTGTGGCGCTTAAAAATCTTCGGCGCGAAATCACTGGAAAAGTTTACGAAAGGAATTCCACCTCGCGCAAGGAGACATTCCCGTAATTACGTAATCCCGTAATTTCGCGAACCCGGGATTCAAAAGCCACGATTGAGAAGTCGGCGCCAGAAGAGGCAACGAATGATGGCTGCTTGCCGGTGGATAAAACAAGAAGGCGGCCGTACTAAAACGGGAGCCGCCTTCAACGGTGCGCGCTCTATTTTGTTGGGATCGTCGCGATCACTCTTTTTATTGCGCGCACCCAAAACGTAGCCGCGTCTGCTTCGAGGTCCATAGGGACGTTACCTGAATTCAGCTTGGGGGAAATTCTTAGGGCGCCACGGCGGCAGGTCCGGACAAGCCGCAGCTGAAAGTCGGGCGGGACGCAGCAATAACGTGGGACAGGCGTTTCCCCTGTCATCCCCTTCGTCGAAAAGTTTTTGGGAATGTTTTCGATCGACAAAGTTTGGGACGAAGTTTTCGACAAAGGCACCCATTTCATCATGCAGGAACGCTCGATACACCCGGACTCGATTGAGATTTTTCACATTTCAACCAGTGAAAATTCGTTCTTCCCTTTTCTTGCGCTGCTCTTAATGTTTGCCGCTTACTGTCCAGACCGTGGGCGAAAAGACAGGTGGCGAAGAGTGATTTTGCCTTGGGCCAGCTGCGAGTTCGCGAGTGTATTCGCTGCGATCCTCGACCGAGCGAGAGCAAATTGTGTTTTATCCCACGATCTGGTCCGTATTTGGAATTGTGACCTGCGGAACAGGCACGAAACGCGTCCACAAACTTTATGGCAGAAGACAAGTCCGTTGTAAAACCGGTTGAAGCGCCGCCCTTGGCGCCTTTAAAAATTAAGAGCCGGCTGGCCCCAACACCCAGCCGTTCACCCAAGTACTCCGTCCGCATCAAGAATCTCGCCGGCGACGAAGTTACCGTGGCCGATCCGAATGCGACACGCGCTCTGGTCGCCTTGATGGATCTCCACGCGGTAAATGGCGGCGCGGCTTGCCATTGGGGCGGTCCCGCAGCTTTTGCCGAAATCATGGCCGCGATCCACGCCATCATGTTTTCAGTCCAGGGACGCGAATGGTATGAGGCTTACAATTTCGTGAACGATGCGGGGCATACCGAAAACGGAGTTTACGCACTCCGCGCCAATTATGGTTTCGACGGGATGACGTTCGAAGATTTGAAAGGGTTCCGCAGCATTCGCAGCAAACTGACCGGGCACGGAGAATCGCACCTCAATCCTGAGGGCGTTTTGCTGAGCAACGGCCCGCTCGGTTCTGCCCTGCCGCAGGCGCAGGGCTTGGCCATGGCCGACAAAGTTGCCAGGCGCGATCGCATCACGATCTGCACCGTGTCAGACGGCGCTTCGATGGAAGGGGAAGCAAAAGAGGCTTTCGCTGCGATTCCGGGTTTGGCCGCCAAAGACCGTCTCAACCCGTTTGTGCTGGTCATATCGGACAACGACACCAAGCTGTCCGGGCGCATCACCAAAGATTCCTACAGCATGGCGCGGACGTTTGCCGCCATGGGTTCGCTGGGCTGGAACGTGATCACGGTGGCCGATGGGCATGATTTGCAGGCCGTTTATCTTTCGATCGAAAAAGGAATTCAACAGGCCCGCGCCAACCCCAACATCCCGGTTTGTCTCCACGTTAAAACCATCAAAGGCTTTGGAGTGAAATCGACCGCCGACAGCGCTTCGGGCGGACATGGATTTCCGTTGAGCAGCGGCGAAAAAATTGTCGAGTTCGTCAGCGAAATCTACCAAGGCCGCCCTCCGGAGGAGTTCGCGCAATGGGCGCAAGCGCTGCGAGCGGATTGGGAACAGAAAGAGGCCGCGAAGAAAGCCAAAGCCGCCGCCGCACCAGCGTCCGCAACTCCGGCGGTCAAGAAAGACAAAGTCCAGACCGGCCTGGCCAAAGGCGCCGTACGCGCCGCTCAGGATGGTTATCCCGTTTATTCGATTTCATCCGATGTCCAAGGATCCACGGGCATGAGCCTCTTTCACAAAAGTTTTCCCGATCGTTACGTGGAAGTGGGGGTCGCCGAAGCAAACATGATCAGCACGGGAGCAGGCTTTTCCAAATCCGGGTTCATCCCGGTAGTCGATACCTTCGGCCAATTCGGCGTTACCAAAGGCAATTTGCCGTTGACCATGGCGGCTTTATCGCAAGCACCCGTCATCGCGGTCTTTTCCCACGTCGGCTTCCAGGACGCGGCCGATGGTGCATCGCATCAGGCGACCACTTATCTGGCGGCGGTGAGCGCGGTGCCCCACACGATGGTGATTGCGCCGTCATGTTCCGACGAGGCAGAGGCCTTCATGTATGAGGCGATCCGGCGATTCTCGGCCGAACGCAGCGCCGGGCGCGATGGCGAGACTTACATCTTCTTTGTCGGGCGCGAGAATTATCCGTTGAGCTGGGTGGAAAATTCAAAATACGAATGGGGCAAGGCCCAAGTGCTTCAGGAAGGAACCGACGTGGTCTTGATTGGCTGCGGCGTCCTGCTGAGCAAGGCGATCGAAGCGGGCAAAAAACTGGCGAGCCAGGGAGTGAAAGCCGCGGTGATTAACAACCCATTCATCAATCGGATTGATTTGCCAACCATCGGCACGGCGGTTCAAACCTGCGCGGGGCGCGTCGTGACGATCGAGGATCACCAGGTCATTGGCGGCATGGGCGCGCAGATATCGCATGCGCTGGCGCAAGCGGGCATATCCCATCGGATGCGCAGTCTTGGCATTCAAGGCGAATTTGGCCAGTCGGCTTACGTGGCGGAGGAACTCTACCAGCATCATGGGTTGACGGCGGATAAGCTCGTGGAAGCGGCCCTCGCGTTGGTGCAGGAGCGTGGGGAGGGTTGAGGGGTTGAAGAGTTGAAGAGTTGAAGGGTTGAAGATCGGATTGGGATCACTCCCGTAGCAGCCTGACGTGAGTCGGCTCTAATTCTTTCTACGCGCAAGCCGTGCCCAGGCCCCGAGTGCATCCCCACGTGCCAAAGGTTCCTTCGCGATTTGAGATCGGGGAAGGTCGTGGCGAGTGGTCCAACGCGTCTCGACCAGGAACAAATGATCGAACTCACATTCGATGCTACGCGGACCCCCAATTCCCCGTAGCAGCCTGACGTGAGTCGGCTCTAACCTTTTCTACGCGCAAGCCAAACGATCGCCCTGCGCATTCCCACGCGACCAACGGCGCTGGCCGTCATGAGATCCGCCAAGCACGTCGCCGATTGCCAAGGTGCCCCTCGACCAGGAACAAATGATCGAACTCACATTCGATGCTATGCGGACCCATTTCTCCGTAGCAGCCTGACGTGAGTCGGCTCTAACCTTTTCTACGCGCAAACCGTGCCCAGGCCCCGAGTGCATTCCTGCGCGCCAAATGTTCCTTCGCGATTTGAGATCCGGGAAGGTCGTGGCGAGTGGTCCAACGCGTCTCGACCAGGAACAAATGATCGAACTCACATTCGATGCTATGCGGACCCATTTCTCCGTAGCAGCCTGACGTTAGTCGGCTCTAATTTTTTCTGCGCGCAAGCCAAACGATCGCCCTGCGCATTCCCACGCTACCAACGGCGCTGGCCGTCATGAGATCCGCCAAGCACGTCGCCGATTGCCAAGGTGCCCCTCGACCAGAAACAAATGATCGAACTCACATTCGATGCTATGCGGACCCATTTCTCCGTAGCAGCCTGACGTGAGTCGGCTCTAACCTTTTCTACGCGCAAACCGTGCCCAGGCCCCGAGTGCATTCCTGCGCGCCAAACGTTCCTTCGCGATTTGAGATCCGGGAAGGTCGTGGCGAGTGGTCCAGCGCGCCTCGACCAGAAACAAATGATCGAACTCACATTCGATGCTACGCAGACCCAGTTCCCGTAGCAGCCTGACGTGAGTCGGCTCTAATTTTTTCTGCGCGCAAGCCGTGCCCAGGCCCGAGTGCATTCCTGCGCGCCAAAGGTTCCTTCGCGATTTGAGATCCGGGAAGGTCGTGGCGAGTGGTCCAACGCGTCTCGATCAGAAACAAATGATCGAACTCACATTCGATGCTACGCGGACCCATTTCTCCGTAGCAGCCTGACGTGAGTCGGCTCTAATTCTTTCTACGCGCAAGCCAAACGATCGCCCTGCGCATTCCCACGCGACCAACGGCGCTTGCCGTCATGAGATCCGCCAAGCACGTCGCCGATTGCCAAGGTGCCCCTCGACAAGAAACAAGTGATCGAACTCACATTCGATGCTACGAATCCTGAAGGCAGCGCAGTTCCACCATTTAACCATTTAACCATTTAACCATTTAACCCCTGCCACTCTTCCATCTCACATTCGATGCTACGTAGCAGCCTGACGTGAGTCGGCTCTAACTTTTTCTGCGCGCCTGACATCCATTCGCCGATGCGCTGCCCTGCATCACGGATATCCCAGCCGAAAGAACGCGGGAGCAGATAACGAATCGAGCGGTAGGCTGATCTGGTTCGTGCCCGCGGATTCAGGAACCGTTGACCACGCTCCGGAATCGGCCAGATCCGTGCGATTGATTTCGAGCCGGTTGCCGACCGCATCGATTGGCCACGAGAGCATCAGGCGGCCGCTGACAATCGAAGCCATCAGTTTCACCCCAATCCTGGGTGGCGGTTGATTGTTCATCAAGCGATCGATCTCCGCCGAGGTCAGCGCGTAATTGTAAATGAAGAACTCGTCCACTCGCCCATTGAAAAGCGGATCGGCCGCAAATTGACTTTTCCCGAGAAAGTTCATGCGTGGATTAATGCTCGCCGGGGTGATGGTTAATCCGGAGTTGGACGCGACGAGGATGCCGTTCACGTAGAGCCGCGCGACGGTGCCGCTCCGTGTGATCGCCACGTGCCTCCATTGGTTCACCGGCAACGCGCTGGTTTGAACGGTCTGTTCGGCGCCGCCGTTCTTGATCGCGAAGCGCAAAGTTCCGCTCCCCGAATTGGGCGTCAGGAAGAGATACTGTGACGTGCCATTGCCGAAATCGAAAATGCGCTGCCACGCGCCGCCCCCATCCCAATTCACCCAGGCGGCTATCGTGAAGTTGGTGGCGTGAGAAAGCAGGCGCGGCGGCAGAGTGACATAACGATTTGCCCCATCGAAATCCAAAGCGGTTCCAAACCGGCCTCCCACATAAGGCCCGGAACCCTGGACCATTCCATGAAACGCATTTCCAGAACTGTCGTTGGCATTTCCTTCAAAAGCGTAACGCGCGAGGAGCATCGGTTGATCGGTCAGCGAGCTGTTCACTGGGATGGCGAGCACCGCGAACGCGCTCGCCCCGGCAGGATCACTGGCGCGCACGGTGAAATAATTCGTGCCGCTATCCCCACCGGTCGGCGTTCCCGCGATGGAACCGTTCGGAGAAATGGTGAACCACGCGGGTCCATTCACTTTGCTGAAGACGATGTTGTCGCCATTGGCGTCGGTGACAGCGCCGGCAAGTTCGTTTGTGTAAGGCTGTCCTTGAGCGGCCTCAACTAATTCGATGAAGCCGCTGGTGAATTCCGGCGCCGCATCGGACTGCAGCGCCGCGATCTGAGTCGCTGACAAAGCCGCATCGGCAATCACCACGTCATCCATCAACCCTTGAAAGAGCGGATCGGCCCCGAACTGGCTTTTCCCGAGAAAGTTCACGCGCGGATTAAAATTTGCCGGCACAATGGTCATGCGAGGATTGGATGCCGCGAGCGTTCCATTGACATACAGCCGGGCCGTGCCTCCGCTTAAGGTCACGGCCACGTGCCGCCATTGGTTCACCGGCAACGCACCCGTTTCAACTATTTGTTCCGCGCCGCCATCTTTGATGGCGAATCGCAAGGTGCCGCTGCTCGAGCGCGGGGTGAGGAACAGATACTCGGTCGTGCTGTTTCCAAAATCGAAAATGCGCTGCCAATGGCCGCCGCCACGCCAATAGATCCAGGCTGCAAAAGTAAACGCGGAGCCGCGCGCAATGTTGGGCGGGAGTGTAACCACGGTATTTGTTCCATCCAGAACGAGCGCCTGGTTTTTTCGGCCGGACGTGTAAGCCGGGCTGCCCGACACCACGCCGTTATTTCCATGACCCGAGGTATCCAGCGTGTCCGCGTCAAAACGCAATTGCGCAAAGCCGCGCGTTCCAATGTCCGGAAACGCTTGTTGATACGCGAGCGTGGAAATTCTGTCCCGATAAACCACCCCCGCCTCCGTGAGCGTTGCATTGTCCCAGTGCAAGCGACGAACATCTTCGACCCAATTGTAGAGCGCATAACGTTCAACAAACGGCGTCTCTTCGAGCATCTCGATCATGGCCGCAATCGCCGCCCGTTGCTGGGCGAAAGTGGGATCGCCGCAACCGGTCCAGTTGGCGCCATTGTTCCACTCGGTCACCCAGAGCGGACGCTTCACATTGTCGTAAGTGGCTTTGAGAAAATTGTACATTTGATTTGCCGCTCCCGCGGGATCGGCCGGATTGAAGCACCAATAATAATGCACCGGCACGAAATCGACGCGCAATTCAGCCGCGTCCGCCTGCGTCATGAACGGGTAAAGCCAGCCATTGCGCCCGCCATCCGATACCGCGGGCGCGCCGAGGCGCAAACCGGTGGCCAGCAAATCGGGCCATGAGGATAATGCGTCCGCGACCGAGAGGTTCGATTGGTCGGGGCGGTCCGGCTCGTTGTAGCCGAGCAAATGCGTGGCGCCGCGCGTTTGCCAGTTTTGTGATGCGAGATCTGGCCAAAAGCGGCTTTGCCGAATCGGCACATATTCCAGATCACGGGTCGAGTTCTCGCTGATGTTCCAATTGTATTTCCATTGCACGTTCAGCGCGCGCTCGATATTTCCGGCGATCCCCTTTTTGCTGGTCCAACGCCACGGAGCCACAAAAACAAAACGCACCCGGTTCTCGAGGCTTGATGGGAGCAAGCTCACTTCGAGATCTGCCTCTTGAGCGACGAAATTCCTGCTTGGACCAGAGCCGTCCTCGTTTTGGGCGAGTGTCGCCATGTAACCGCGTTTCAGCTTCAAAGAACTGCTGGCGCCATCGAGCTCGCGCAACTCCGGACCGGTGTAATACGAATGCGGACGCAACGAGATCGACGCGCCGGTGAAATGCGGCCCATCGAACAGTTGCAACGGTTGAAAGGCAGGTCCGTGGGGAATGACGATGGTGCCGCTGCCGCCGTATTGTGCGAGTCGGCAATTGCTATTCTCGATTGCCGACGCTCCATTGACGCGGAGTTGCGGGAGATAACCGGACGCGAGAGAAGGTTTCACATTCTGCAAAACAAGAAATGCATCCGGTGAATTCAGCTCGATGACACAACCAGAAATCGGATTGGCCGCGGAAAGCAGGCGCAACTCGCAACGGCCGTTCATCGTCACGGTCGTATTGACGAGATTCGTCAAGGTAGTGACGCCATTCGAGAGGACCATCGGGAGCGATTGGCTCAATGTGATTCGCGTTGGAAGCCCGCTCAGCAGCGCGAGCCACAGGAGAATCGCAAAAACTTTTGGACAACAAATTCGCAAGGCCAGGAGATTAGCGGAAGAAAGTTTTCAGCGCCACCCCCGTTCGCTCTGAAGCCGGCATCGCGCGCTTTGGACTCGCGCAACATTTACATTTTGAACTGCGTTCCGTTGGCATACACTCGAACGGAATGGATGAGGCCCCGTCAAGTATCCGGCCTCGGAGCGACGGATCGCCCGCCGCTCCCTCGCAAGCGTTTTCGCCTTTCGCTGCGCTCGCCGCCGCGGCGGATTCACAGCGCGTGTGCATTCCCGATCACGAGTTGCTTCGCCTGATTGCGTCCGGCGCGTATGGCGAAGTGTGGCTGGCGCGGAATGTGGTCGGAACATTCCGAGCTGTAAAGATCGTGCGTCGCGACCGGCACGAATCCACAGAATCGTTTGAGCGGGAGTTCAAAGGGTTGCAAAAGTTCGAGCCGGTTTCGCGCTCTCACGAGGCTCTGGTCGATATTTTAACCCTCGGCCTATTGCCGGACGGAGCTGGATTTTATTACGTGATGGAGCTGGCGGATGGGGACAGGGATCAGTCATCAGTTGTCAGTAATCAGTCATCAGTTGTCAGTAATCAGTCATCAGTTGTCAGTAATCAGTCATCAGTTGTCAGTAATCAGTCATCAGTTGTCAGT